>JBDTNR010000136.1:0-8112 GCA_039933655.1 Betaproteobacteria bacterium
CGAATCCGGGCAATACGCAGATGGTCAAGCTGCGCGATGATGTGAAGCGCGCCGTAGCCCAACCGCCCGCGTCCAGGCAGCCATAGCCCGCGGCAAACGCATCTCGTTGATCCGGGCAAGGCAATGCTGCTACCTCTCCGAGCAGTTGCTGTCCGACGGGTCGGGCCCTGTCCGATTGCCGGGGGAGCGTCGTGTCGGTCGGCGACTCCCGGCGCGCGTCCGCGCCGGTGCGCGTGGACGCGTCCGCGTGTTGACGTTTAACGTTAAACGTTATACGATATCGGCGTGATCAGGAGCTTCCGCTGCGCCGACACGCAGACGTTGTTCGAGACCGGGAAGTGCAAGCGGTTTTCGGGCATCTCGAACGTTGCGACGCGCAAACTGGCGCAACTGGATGCGGCGCATACGTTGGAATTCCTGCGCTCGCCACCGGGCAATCGCCTCGAGGCTCTGCAAGGAAGTCGCGCGGGGCAATACAGCATCCGCGTGAACGATCAGTTTCGCCTGTGTTTTCGCTGGACCGCGGAGGGTGCGGAAGATGTCGAACTCGTTGACTACCACTGACCGAGCAATGCGATGATCAAGAACGGCATGCGGCCGGTTCATCCCGGCGAAGTATTGCGAGAGGACTTTCTGGTGCCGCTCGGCCTGAGCGCCAATGCGCTGGCGAAGGCATTGAATGTGCCTGCTCCGCGCATCAACGATGTCGTTCGCGAGCGGCGCGGCGTCAGCGCCGATACCGCCATGCGGCTAGCGCGTTATTTCGGTGGCGACGCGCGCTCCTGGCTGAATCTGCAGGCTGCCTATGACCTGCGAGTTGCCGAGATCGGGAACGCAAAACGTATCGACCGGGAGATCGCTCCGGCCGCATCGTGAACGCCAGTTTCGCTCCATATTGGCGCCGCCCGTGGTCGGATCGGCGGTGCACTTGGCGCGCGCGTTCGTCATCGGGACGGAGCCGCGGATGGATGCGAAGATTGACGCCCTCAACCTGGGGGCGCGCGCAGCGGGATGGAGGCCGTGCGCGCACGCTGGCTTTTCGTTGCCGGTGTCGCTCGGCATGCGCGGTTTTCGACCGTGCGATTCCCGCCTACAATTCGCCTGTCGACTTCCCCCTGTGCGCCCGCGCATCCCGGCGGCCACCCATCTTCCGAACGCTCCCATGAATACTTCGCCACCGCTTGGCACGCTTCTACTTGCCGCTCTTTCCATCACCGTCGCCCACGCGCAGCAGCAGGTCAGGCCCGCCATCGCCAACTAAGGCATGGACGTCGGCACCCGCACGATGTCGATCCCGGGCATGCCCGCGGGCGGCATGAGCGGCATGCCGGCCGGCATGGGCGGTCCGCAGAAGGAACTGATGCTCGGCCTGCGCTCCACGCAACGGGCCTCCGGCGCGCCGGACGCGCAGCACATGATTCCGCCCGGCATGGACATGGGGCCGGCGTTGCCGCTGCTGGCGCCGCCGCCCGCGCAGCCCGGACGCGCCGACTACGACGAAGAGAAGCCGCCCGAAAAGCCCAAGGCGCGGATGCTCGTCTACTGGGGTTGCGGCGACACGATTCGCGCCGGGCAGCCGAAGATCGCCGACACCGAGAAGATGTCGATGGTCGAATTCGGCCAGACGCTTGCGGGGCGCTCGCCGCCCGATCGCGGCGTCTCGCTGCGCAACGCGCAATTGCTGTGGCCGAACGAGCGGGAGAAAAGGCAGGTGCCCGCCAACGCGAGCCTGCGCGGCGACCAGCTCGTACGCGGCAACGCCACGCCCGACATCAAGTTCGCGATCGGCGACCGGCAGGACTTCATGGCGCCGATGGAAGTCGCAGCGACTGGCCCGATCGGCGGACCGATGCCGCTGTCGTGGGCGACGATCCCGACGGCGCAGGGCTACTTCCTGCAGGCGATGGGCTTCCGCCAGAACGGCAACGAAATGATCATCTGGATGTCGAGCGAACTGCAGGACACGGGTTGGGGGCTCATGAGCTACCTGCCCAACGATTTCCTGCGGCGGATGATCAACGAGAAGGTGGTGCTGCCGGCGTCCGTGACGTCCTGCACCATTCCCAAGGGCGTGTTCGACGGCGTCGAAGGCGGCATGGTCAACGCCATCGCGTATGGCGAGGAGCTGAACCTCGTGCATGCGCCGCGTCCCGCGGACCCGAAGGTCGCGTGGGAGCAGATCTGGGCGGTGAAGCTGCGTGTGAAATCGACGGGCATGACGCCGCTGGGCATGGGGGATGGCGGGGAGGGGCGCTCGACGCGTCGCGGTAGCGACCGCCGGCCGGCGGACGCGCCGCCGTCGTCTCCGCAATCGTCGATGCCGCCGGCCGATCCGCAGCCGGCGAATCCCGTCGACGACGCGGTAAAAGGCCTGCGCAAGCTGCTGCCGTTCTGAAGCGAACGGAGCAGGCCTAAAGCCATCGCGAAGGAAGGTCCGCGTTACCGGCGCGCGGGCGCCGGCGCGCGCTCGAGCAACCCATTCGCCTCGCCCGTCGCACGCATGGCGCTGCACTGACCGGCGGCGAGGCGCGTGTTCGCGGCGGTCGTTTCCTCGCGCATCAGGTTGTCCGGTGCATCGGAGTGCGCGCCGGAGTCGGCCAGCACGTGGACCAACTCGTGGGCGAGCGCGACCGGCAGGTCGCGAATGCCCGCGGTGATCCACACGCTGTCCCTCATCTCCGGACGTGAGGCGGCATTGCCGCGGCCGATCGCTTCGGCGTCGAACGCCGGCCGCTGCAGCGTATCGTCGACAAAAAAGACCGCGGGCCGCGACACTCCCGAACGGCGCGCCAGCTCGCGTGAGTCGGGCGTGCGCAGGTAGCGGTAACGCGGCGGCCCGTCGAATTCGCGCAATCGTGCTGCGTCCACGCGGATGCCACATTGGTCGAGGATCTTGGCCGCGCCACGGACGGCCTCCAGGATTTCATCGGGCTTCCAGCGCGTGCCGCTGACGATCGCCAGCTCGAGATGCAGCGAATGTGTCGGAGGTGTGGAACTCGATCCTCGCAATTCGTCGGCGGACAGCACCCAGGAACGGACCACCGGCAGCGGTGCGGCGTCGGGTGCCGGCTGCGCGGCGGCCAGCGACGCGGAGACGAGAACCATGGCCGTCCACACGGATACCGACTTCAAGGCACTCTCCCGGGCCGCGGCTCGCCGCGCAACGCGAACTTTGATGCCTCGAACCGCGAGCGGAAGAGGGCCCGCGGCCGCGACGACGCAAGACCAGCACGCTAGCAGGGAGGACACAATGAGGACAACCCTATCGCTCGCTCCGTGCTGGTTTCAGCGTCGCCGGGCCTCGGGGAGCCAGCGTCGTCAGTGCGGCTCCGCCAACCGTGCCGGCAACAAGGAGCAGCTGAGCGGCGGCGCCAACCCGCATGGGGCCGCCCGCGTTGCGCACGTTGTTCCGCCCGCGTCGCGCGAACGCGATGGGCGCATTGGCTACGCCGCTTCCGCGATGACGACGTAGCGCAGCGGCCCGCCGGGGTTCAGCGCATCGAACGGATAGCAGGTGACGAGCGTCAGAATGGGCACCGCGGTGTCGCGCGGCAGGTGGAGTTCGCGATGATCGGCGACATACGCGTTGCGGATGCGAAACCGGCGCCGGTCGCCGCCCGCGCGCTCGATCACCAGTTCGTCGCCGGTGTCGACATGCTTCAGGAAGCGGAAGTGGGTATCGCGATGCGCGGTGATCACCGCGTTGCCGGCATCGCCGGGGTGCGCCGAGCCGTCGAGATGCCCGGGGCCGAACGCCAGCGTGCGACCGGAAGCACCCGCCAGCACGAGAACATCGGCGTCGTGCGCCGGTGCGATCAGCCGGACGAGCGGATGGGTGTCGGCCCAGGGCCACGGTTTTTCGGCAGCCCCGGACACGCGCGCGCGTTCCCATGCGGCGTGCAGCAGCACCTGCGCGAGCTGCGCCTTCGCGTAGATGTAGACGCCGTGGCCGAAACTCGCGCTGCCGACAAGCGCCAGCAACGCGATACAGATATAGGCCCAATGCTTACGAAAGTGTATCGGCGCGTAGATGGCGGCGGCGTGGGCGCGAGGCGCTGCCGCCGAAAACCGGAACGCGATTTCGGGCGCGGCCGCGCGCATCCAGTTGCGCGCGGTCGCAGGCTCACGGGCGAAAGGTCCTCCCCGATCGGTGGCGATGTTCATTGCAGTCCTTTCCGTGTGCGTGCTGGATCTGCCCCACGCGCCGGCACCAACGTCGCGTTCAGCATCCGACCGCCGTCAGTTGCGCCGTTGGCGCGTTCATCCCGGGCTTGGACTGGCTCGATAGCAGCACGAACCACGTGCCGCTGTTGTTGCCGTTGACGTAGACGACGAGGTCGGGCTTGCCGTCGCGGTCGATGTCGCCCGCGTATTGCACCTCGCTGTCCCACCCGAAGCCGTCGAGCAGGTACTCGTACTTGTCGCTGCCCATCTCGATGACGTAATGGGCGCCGGCGCGGCCCTTGATGCCGTTGTTGACCGTCAGCGAGAACGGCGTGGCGCCGAGCGCCAGCGCGTAAGTCTTGCCGTTCACCGGCACCAGCGCGCGCCGGCGCAGCGGCACTTCGACGACGGGGCCCTCTTGCAGCGCGGCGCGCGGCATGTTCAGGTAGAAGAGCTGCCCCAGCGCGGACTGCAGCGTCGCGCTGTTGTCGGCCGTCGCCAGTTCCAGCTCGCGCAGGAACAGCGGGCGCGCGCCGGCGGCGTCGGGAATCCGGCGCAGGTACGAGCCGGCGGCGTCCTTCACCAGCACGAACCAGCCGGTGTCCGGCGTGTCCGCGAGCGGCGCCTGTAGCGAGCCCACGTCGCCGTCGTAGTGACCCGGCAGCAGCAGCAGGTTACGCGGCGGCGATGATTTCTTGCGCGCCTGTGCGTCGACATCCGCGGCTCCGAACGCGGCGACCGTCAGCAGCGCGACGATCGCCGCCGCGCCCACGCCGCGCATCCGCCACGCCAGCAGCGCCGAGAGCAGCAGCGCGACGGCGCCCATTGCCAGCAACAGCGGCGCGGGTGTCGCGGTGCGCGGCAATTGATCGAAACCCGTCAGGCCCTCGGGAGTGTTGCCGGGAATCGCGGCGGTGGAAGCCGCGACCCCGGCCGGCCGGGTCGGCGTCACGTCGACGGCGACCAGGCTCGTGAACTTGCTCACCAGGTGATGCGTGAGCGCGACGTCGATGACGGCGGCGCGGATCTCGGGCTCCGGCGCGCCGCGGCGGCCGGCGTCCATCAGCGCGTCGATTTTCGCGCGCGCCCACAGCACGCCCACCCCCGACGCGCCGGCGCTCGCGCCGGTCGGCAGCAGCATGCCCCACGACGCGCCGCCCTGCCGTCCCGACACCGCGATGTTGCCGCTGCCGGCATGGGCGTTGAACTGCGCACTGACGACCACCGGCTCGCCGGCATAGAGGTCGGGCACCACGCGCGGCCACACGTCGGCGCCGGCCGGCCAGTCGACCGCGATGTCGGTGAGCGCCGGGCTCTCGAGCTTGCGGAACAGCGCCGTCATCTTCTCCTTCACTTCGCGCACGTCGCCGATGTAGGTGAACGTGCCGCGGCCGAACTCTGCGGCACGGGTCATGAAGAACGTATTGGGCGCGGGACCGATGCCGACGGTGAAGAGCCGCCGGTCGCCGACCTGCTCGCCGACCAGACGCAGGATCGCGTCCTCGTTGCCGACGGCGCCGTCGGTGAGGAACACCACCTGCCGCATCATCGTCGATTCGCGCGCGCCGGCCAGCGCGAGCTTCAGCGCTGGCAGCATCTCGGTGCCGCCGCGCGCCCGCAGGCCGGAGACGAAGTGCCTGGCGCTGCGCAGCGTTTGCGCGTCGAGCGGCACCGGCGCCGGGAACAGCGCGGCGCTGATCGAGTTGAACTCGATGACGTTGAAGCGATCCCCCGGCTGCAGGCGGTCGAGCGCCATCAGCAGCGCCTCGCGCGCCTGGATGATCGACACGCCCTCCATCGAGCCCGACGTGTCGACGATGTAGGTGACCTCGCGCGGCATCCGCGCGGCCGTCGCGCTCGCCGCCGGCGGCGGCAGCGCCATCAGCAGCGCGTAGGTCTTGCCGCCCCTGGTCTCGGTGAAGAGGGCGGCGCCCGGCGCCGCACCCGTGTCCGGCGTCCACGCGAGTTCGAAGTCGCGCGCGGCGGGGACCGGGCCGTTGGCCAGCGTCAGGCGGAAGCGATGGCCTGGCTGCTCGTCGATCTGCATCGGGTGGTAGGTGCTGGCGAGCTTCGCCAGCGGAAATCCAGCCTGCAGGTCGACGGCGATGCGCACCGGATTGACGTAGCCCTCGTGGCGATCGGCGACCGGCGGCGTGATGCGATCCGCGTCCGGCACCTGCTGCGTGGCGTTCGTCCAGCCCATGCCGCCGCTGCCCGACTCGACGGGCGTGCCGGGGACGTAGCGTGGCGTGATGGCGAGCGGGAAGCGCAGCCGGAAGGTGCCGTCGTCGTAGCGCAGCGTTTCCTGGTACTCGATGGCGACGACGATTTCCTCGTTCGGTCCGATGTTGGCGACGCTGGTCGTGAACATGTTGGGACGGTCCTGCTCGACGAGGGTCGTCTTGCGCCCTTCGGCCTTGGCAGCCTCGTAGGTGCGCTTCGCCTCGCCGCGCTCCTTGATCACTCCTTCGATCACGCGCTCGCCGATCTGCATCTGCAGATGGTCCACCGCGGCCTTGTCCGACAGCGGGAACACGTAGACACCCTCCCGCCATTGCGCGGTGGGGTTGACGAAGCGCTGCTTCACCTGCACGCGGGCGGTCATGCCGCTGACGTCGATCTGAACGTCGGTGAAGAGCAGCGGCGAGGCGACGCGGCCACCGTCGCCTTCCTTGAGGTACAGCGTGCCCGGCCCGTCGCCGCAGTAGGGGTCAGAGCTGTAACGATCGGCTGGGTTGGCCGTGGCATTGTCGTGCGTCGGAGCGAGCCGATAGGGGTCAGAGCTGTAACGATCGGCTGGGTTGGCCGTGGCACTGTCGTTCGTCGGAGCGAGCCGATCGTTACAGCTCTGACCCCTATCGGCATGTGCCGGCGTCGTGACGATGAACACGGCGAGCGCCAGCGCGAGGCTCACGACCAGTCCCGCCACGAAGCTGTCCACGACGAGGCGTCCGAGCTGCCGCCACTCGCCGCGCAGCGAGACGAGGGTCAGACTCGCGTCCCGGTTTGTTGCCTGGAACGTGTCGCTGCCGGAGATGGAAATGCGAGTCTGACCTTCATTTCCCTCATTTCCCTCGTTGATTCGTTCGACGTTTGCCATTGCCCCTGCCTGGTCCTGACGAATTCAAGCCGGCGGTTGTTGTCGCTCCATCGGGGACGCCCACCGGCGGCGCGCCCTCGATGGGATGCATTACGCGCGGGGAAACCGGCCGCGACGGGCAGGAGTTATCGCAAGGTGATGAGCAATAGTGGCAAAGCGCGGGCAAGACTCGTTTTGCAATGAGGGTCAGACGCGCATTCCTTGCCCAGCCGGTTTAGGCGTACGGAACTCGGTCGCAATGGTGGCTGCGGTATATTCGACACGCCGACCGCCACCCTTCATCGCCCCCGATCCCTGGACCCGGATTCCAAACATGCGCCGCATCGCCATCGTCGAGGACGAACCCGCCATCCGCGCCAACTACGCGGATGCGCTTCGCCGCTATGGCTACGAGGTGACGACCTACGCCAACCGGCCCGACGCGCTCGCGGCGTTCCGCACGCGGCTGCCGGACCTCGCGCTCGTCGACATCGGGCTTGGCGAGGACGTCGACGGCGGATTCGCGCTGACGCGCGAGCTGCGCGCGATGTCGGCGACCGTCCCGATCATCTTCCTTTCGGCGCGCGATTCCGACCTCGACATCGTGTCGGGATTGAGGCTCGGCGCGGACGACTACCTGACGAAGGACGCGAGCCTCGCGCACCTCGCCGCGCGCATCGCGGCGCTGTTCCGGCGCAGCGAACTGCTCGCCGCGCCGCCCGCGACGGACGATATCGTCGAGCGCGGGCCGCTGTCGCTGGACGTCAAGCGCCTGACGGCGCACTGGAGCGGCCAGTGCGTCGACCTCACGCTGACCGAGTTCTGGATGGTGCATGCGCTGGCGCGGCATCCGGGTCACGTCAAGGATC
>JBDTNR010000137.1:0-8098 GCA_039933655.1 Betaproteobacteria bacterium
GCTCGACCGCGAACGCAAGGAGAAGGGCGCGCGTGGGCCGCTGCACGGGATCCCCGTGGTGCTCAAGGACAACATCGATACGGCCGACCGGATGCGCACGAGCGCCGGCTCGCTCGCACTGGCCGAGTCGATTGCACCGCGCGATGCATTCGTGGTCGGACGCCTGCGTGCCGCGGGCTGCGTGATTCTCGGCAAGACCAACCTGTCGGAATGGGCGAACTTCCGTGGCGCACGCTCGACATCGGGCTGGAGCGCGCGCGGCGGACAGACGCGCAATCCGTATGCGCTCGACCGCAACACCAGCGGCTCGAGTTCGGGTTCGGCTGCCGCGATGGCGGCGTCGCTTGCCGCGATTGCCGTCGGTACGGAGACCGACGGCTCGATCGTGAGCCCGTCGTCGATCTGCGGTCTCGTCGGCATCAAGCCCACGGTCGGCCTCGTGAGCCGCACCGGCATCATCCCGATCGCGCACAGCCAGGACACGGCCGGGCCGATGGCGCGCACGGTCGCCGATGCGGCGGTGCTGCTGGGCGCGATGACCGGCGTCGACCCGCGTGACGGCGCGACGGTGGGCAGCCGGGGCAAGGCATTCGGCGACTACACGCGATTCCTTGATCCCGCCGGATTGAAGGGTGCGCGCATCGGGGTCGCGCGCGAGCTGTTCGGCGGCAACGATCGTGTCGTTCGCGTGGTCGAGGAAGCCATTGCCGCGATGAAAGGCGCAGGCGCCGTCGTGATCGACCCCGTTCACCTCGCGCATCACGACAAGCTGGGCGATTCAGAGTTCGAGGTGCTGCTCTACGAGTTCAAGGCGGACCTCGATGCATACCTGGGCGCGCTGGGCACCGGCGCTTCCGTCCATTCGCTGGCCGAACTGATCGCGTACAACGAACGCAATGCCGCGCGGGAAATGCCGTACTTCGCGCAGGAGCATCTCGTGGAGGCGCAGAAGAAGGGACGGCTCACCGACGCCGCCTACGTGAAGGCCGTCGCGCGCAACCGCAAATTCGCGCGCCGCGACGGCATCGACGCCACGATCGCGAAGCATCGGCTGGACGCCATCGTCGCGCCGACGGGGTCACCGGCATGGCCGATCGATTACGTCAACGGCGACCACGCCGCAGGTGGCTGCTCGCAGCCTGCGGCCGTGGCCGGTTATCCGCACATCACCGTGCCGGCGGGTCTGGTCTGGGGCCTCCCGGTCGGCGTGTCCTTCTTCGCGTCGGCGTGGAGCGAGCCGATGCTGTTGCGCCTTGCGTATCATACGAGCAGGCGACCAGGGCGCGGCGGTCGCCCCAGTTCCTCTCGACGGTGAAGTACTAGGGCCTGTTGGCCCTGGCCGGCTACGCCGGCGCCCGCGTCGCTTGGTGCGTCGCGCCCATCCGGCAGGCCAGCGCAAAGGCATTCGTCATCGCACCGGTGTTCGCAATGCCGCGACCAGCGATGTCGTACGCGGTGCCGTGGGCGGGCGTCGCGATGGGGATCGGGAGTCCGCCGGGCACCGTGACGCCGCGGTCGAAGCCCATCAGCTTCATCGCGATCTGGCCCTGGTCGTGGTACATCGTCAGCACGCCGTCGTAGCCTTGGCCGTCCTTGCGTATCGCGCGCACGAACGCCGTGTCGGCGGGGAAGGGGCCGTCGGCCGGAAAGCCGCGCGAGCGCGCGAGTTCGACGCCGGGGATGATCGTGTCGATCTCCTCGGTGCCGAATGCGCCGTTGTCGCCGTTGTGCGGATTGAGTCCGCACACGGCGATGCGCGGCGACGTGTTGCCCGCCACCTGCAGGCCTCGCGTCAGCAGCGCGACGCCGTCGGCCACGCCTTCGCGCGTGATCAGTTCGCTCACGTCCTTGAGCGGCACGTGCGACGTCACGCGCGACGTCCACAGCGTGTCGAGCACGTTGAACTCGACGCACGCGCCCGTGAACCCCAGCACCTCGCAGAAATAGTGGAGCTCGTCGGCATGCCGCATGCCGCCGGCGCGCAACGCCGCCTTGTTGAGCGGCGCGAAGCAGATCGCGTCGGCGATGCCGCGGCGGCTGAGGTCGAGTGCGAGTGCCAAGCCCGCCAGCATGTATTCGCCGTTCTTCTGCGCGACCTCGCCGCGGACGAAGCCGGTCTCGCCGACCCGATCCCAGTCGACGAGTCGCGCGGGTGCGGGACCGCGCACGGCCGGCCCCCGCGCGTAGGCGAATTCGACGCCGGCCGCCCGCATGCCATCCTCGACGACTTCCCTGGCACCGATCAGCAGGATGTCCGCGTCGCGCTGGGCCTTGCCGTCCGCCAGCAACCTGGCGACAAGCTCGGGGCCGATGCCGGCCGGGTCGCCGGTAAAGAGCGCGATCGTCGGCTTCACGGTTCGATCTTGACGTTGGCGTCCTTGATCAGGCGGCCGAAACGGTCGTAGTCGGACTTCACGAGCGCCGCGAACTGCTCCGGCGTCGCGTTGCCGGGCTCGCCCCCCAGGCCGATCAGCCGCTTCTGCACGTCGGGCAGCGCAAGGACCTTCATCGTTTCCGCGTACAGGCGGTCGACGACGGCCTTGGGCGTGCCCGCGGTGACGAAGAGACCGTACCACGTCGTCATTTCGACGCCGGGCAGGCCCGCCTCGGCGAGGGTCGGCACGTCGGGCAGTTCCGGCGTGCGCTTCGGGCTCATCACGGCGAGCGCCTTCACCTTGCCGCCCTTGATGAACGACATCGCCGACGACGTGGTGTCGAAGTCGAGCTGGATCTGTCCGCCGACGAGATCAGCCAGTGCCTGCGACGAGCCCTTGTACGGGACGTGGACGGCCTTGGTGCCCGCGGCGAGGTTGAAAGCCTCGCCCGCCAGATGCTGCGTGCTGCCCACGCCGGACGAGCCGTACGAGTAGGCGTCCGGCTTCGCCTTGATGAGCGCGATGAGGTCACGCACGTTGTTCGCCGGCACGTTGGGGCCGACGACGAGCACGTTCGGCACGACGACGATGAGCGCGACCGGGATCAGGTCCTTGTTCGTGTCGAAGCCGAGCTTGATGAGATGCGGCGCGATCGCCTGGCCCGTATTGGTCGCGAGCAGCAGCGTGTGGCCGTCCGGCGCCGCCTTGGCGGTGAGGTCGGCCGCGATGGTGTTCGACGCACCCGGCTTGTTCTCGACCACGAACGGCTGGCCGAAGACGCCTTGATACTTCTCGGCCAGCATCCGCGCGATGATGTCGGTACCGCCGCCGGCGCCGGCGCCGACCATGATGCGGACGGGCTTGGTCGGATAGGTCTGCGCGGCCGCCAGTGTGGCGAAGGCGGCCAGCGCGCAGGCGGCGACGATACGAATGCCACGATTCAGCATGATTGCTCCTTGGAAGTGGGCTCCGGAGGATCCGGAAACTGTTCGAAAGCCAGCTATACGCCGCGATCCGGCGAGACGACGACCGCCGAGACGCGCGGCCAGGTGTTGTTCAGGTGTTCGCGCAGCAGGCGTCCCAGCCGCGGGCCATCGCGCGCGCGCAGCGCGTCGATGAACGTTTCGTGCTCCGCCATCGCGGCGGACCAGTGTTCCGGCGCCTGGTTGCCGATGTAACGGATGCGGCGCATCCGCGTGCGCAGGATGCCGTGCAGCATCGACAGCGTCGGATTGCCCGCCGCGCGGACGATGGCATTGTGGATTTCCTGGTTCAGGCGGAAATATTCGGGGCGCTCGCGCTGGTCGTAGTGAACGCGCATTTCCGCGTGCAGGGCGAGGATCTCGGCGATCTCGCCGTCGCTGGCGGAGCAGGCCGCAACACCGGCGTGCTCCTCGAGCAGCGCGATCAGCGCCAGCATGTCCTGGGCATCCTTGGGCGTGAACGCCTTCACGACGGCGCCGCGCCGCGGCAGCAGTTCGACCAGCCCCTCGGACGCGAGCACCTTCAGTGCTTCGCGCAGCGGCGTGCGCGAGATGCCGAGCTGCCGCGCGAGCTCGAGCTCGGGTATCGCCGCGCCCGGCTCGAGCCGGCCATCGACGATCATGTCGCGGATGCGGGTCGTCACTTCGTCGTGCAGCGACCCCCGGGCGATCGGAAGCACGGCGGCAGCGGTGTCCGGCGTCCGGTCGACGGGAGGAGGGGGCAGTAAGGAGTCCATCGGAGAACGGCGCGGTCGGGGTGACACGGTGTAGAGACTCAGTATTGTAATGCATAATTACGCATTACGAAACGCCCGGGAGCTCATGAAGCGCCGGCGCTGCGTGCTAGACTCGCCGCCGGCCACGGAACCAAACGATGAACGCAACGACCCCGTCCCGCATCGACCGGACGATCACGCTGGTGGTACTCGCCGTCCTCGTTGGCGGCGTATTCCTGGTACTGCAGCCGTTCCTGTCGGCCATCGTCTGGGCGGCCATCTTGGCGGCGACCACCTGGCCGCTGTTCGCGTGGATGGCGCAAAGGCTGCGGAGCCGCGGAATGGCCGCCACGCTGACGACGCTGCTGATCCTGATGGTCGTCGTCGCGCCCTTCGTGATCGTGGGCGCGACGCTCGCCGAGAACTTCAACCGGCTGTCCGAGTTCACGCGTACGGCCATCGAACGCGGCCCTCCCGATCCGCCCGCGTGGATAGGTGAGTTGCCGCTGATTGGCGAGCGCGCGGCGAGCTACTGGGCGTCGTTCGCCCACGATGGCGCCGCGCTGCTCACCGAGTTCAAGCGCTTCGTCGATCCGCTGCGCCAGTACGCATTCAAGGTCGGCGCCGTACTCGGCGACGGCCTCCTGCAACTGACATTGTCGGTGTTCATCGCGTTTTTCTTCTTTCGCGACGGCGAAGCGATCATGTTGCGCATGCGCAGCGCGGTGAACCGCATCGCCCCCGAGCGCGGCCTGCACATGCTGGAAGTCGCGAGTGCAACCACGCGCGCCGTCGTCTACGGCATCCTCGGCACCGCGCTCGCGCAGGGCGTGCTGATGGCCATCGGACTCTACATCGTCGGCATCAAGGCGGCACCGTTGCTGGGGCTCGCCACGTTCTTCCTGTCGCCGGTGCCGGTGGGTCCGCCGATGATCTGGATACCCGCCGGATTGTTTCTCATCTTCGCGCAGGGCGAGACCGCGTGGGGCATCTTCCTGCTGGTGTGGGGCGCCGTCGTCGTGTCGTCGGTCGACAACGTGCTGAAGCCGATGATCATCAGCCGTGGCAGCGACCTGCCGTTCATTCTGGTGATGCTGGGCGTGTTCGGCGGCGTGGTGGCGTTCGGATTCATCGGCGTGTTCCTGGGTCCGGTGCTGCTGGCGCTCGGCTTCGCGCTGATCAAGGAGTGGGCGACGCCCATCGCTTCCCACGGCGCGCCGCCACCTGCATGACGCGCGCCGCCAAGGCGCCAAAGCAAAAGGCCGGATGCGCGCGCATCCGGCCTTTTTTTCATGATCGGACAGGCAGCGTCAGATCGCCGAGCAGAACGCCACGCTGTTGGGTCCGGCGCCTTCCGGCACCCACGCCTTGTTGACCATTTGCCGCCGCACCGAGAGGTCCACCGAGTACCGGTGATTGGCATCGCGCCGGTTGTCGAAGAACCGGTAGACGGGGAGCGTCTTCGCCGGGCAGTTGCCGTTGGCGTCGGGGACCTGGACGTAGAAGGCGGTGGCCGTTTCCAGCTCCCAGATTCCGCCCCAATTGAACAGCACGTACAGGCATTCGTCGATACTCGCCGAATAGTAGTGGGAGTTGATCTGCACGGCGGCGCTGGCATAGAACCGGCACACCGACTGCGCGTCCTTGGGCGCGAGGTCCGGATTCAGGTAGGCGTAGAAGTAGAGGCCTGTGCGCTGGAAGATCCCGCCCAGGAACGTGTCGATGAAATGCACCTCGGCCGGATCGGCCGTGATGAAGTAGTGGTCGAGGTCGGCGCGGTAGAACTCGACGACGCGAAACGTGTTCGGCGGCGGCGTCCCGCCGGGAATGATGCTGCCGACCGCGGCGCCCGCGTCGAGCATTCCGCTGCCGCAGAGGCTGGTCGCCCCCGTGCAATCCGTGCCCGCCGGGAAGGCAAGCGCGGTCCCGGTGATGATGTCGAGAACGCGGCCACCCGTCAGCAGCGGATCGCGCGCCAGCATCAGCGCCGCCGTGCCGGACACCAGCGGCGCCGAGAAGCTCGTACCCGACGCATAGACGTAGCTCGGGTCCTCGGGACGCTTGGTGCCGGTGTTGGCAAGCGACACGACGAGATCGGACACCGGGAGGTCGCCGCCCGGCGCGGTCAGGTCGATGCGCTGCCCGTAGTTCGAGTAGCTCGTGAGCGTGGCCTGCGCCGTGTGCGCGCCGACGGTGATGACGCCGCTGCAATTGGCCGGCGTGAAATCGGACGCGTTGAGCGTTTCGTTGCCGGCGGACACGACGACGACCGCGCCGTGCGCGAGCGCGTCGTCGACGGCTTCCTGGATCGACTGGTCGCAGGCGCCGTAGCCGCCGAGGCTCAGGTTGATGACTTTCGCGGGCGTTGTGTTCTTCGGAACGCCGGCGATCGGCACGCCCGATGCCCACAGCATGCCTTCGAGCACGTCCTCGAACGTGCCGCCGCATCGCCCCAGCGCGCGTACCGGCAGGATGTTGACCTTGTCCGCGACGCCGGCGATGCCGATGCCATTGTTGGCATTGGCGGCGATCTGGCCGGCGACGAAGAGGCCGTGGAAGAAGCTGTTGTACGAGTAGCCGCAGTCGCCGTCGCTCCAGTCGCCTTCGTCCCGTGGGTCCGGATCACGCGAGTTGCCGTCGCGTGCGCGGTCGATGTCGGAAATGAAATCGTAGCCGGGCAGCACGCGGCCGACGAGATCGGGATGCGGCAGGATGCCGGTGTCGATGACCGCGACGGTGACGCCGGCGGCGCTGGGCTGCAGCGCCCACGCGGTCTCGATGTTGATGCCGGCCGTGGCGCTGGTCAGCGACCATTGGCGCGAATAGTACGGATCGTTCGGCGCCGCCTTCGGATAGGCGCGCTTGACCGGATCGGCGTACTGGACGTCGACGTCCTCCTGGAGGACGCTCGCGAAATGCGCGAGCGTGGCCGCCGACTGCGCTTGCTTGACGGACATCACCCAGATACTGCCGATCTGGCGCTCGACGGCGAGGGTCATGCCGATCCGCGTCGAAAGCCGCGCGAGGAGTTCGGGCCATTGCGGCGCGACACCGTCCTTCAGGCGAACCATCAGCCGGCGGCCGGAGCCGTCGCTGTGCGGATCGGTCACCGCCGACTTCGCCGTGATCGCCAGTGCGGGCACTGCTTCGGCCCACAGCACGCTGCGGTCGACGCGCAGCTGCTTCACGAGCGCCTTGGCGCCGGCCTCCGGCAGGGGTGCAGGCAGCGCGAGTTCCAGCGCGCCGGTGCGCGTGGTGCCGGTGAGCGTCAGCGTGGTGCCGGTCAGGGCCTCGAGTTGCGCCTGCGCTGCGGCGGGGTACTCACCCGGTGCCGCCGCGTACGGATGCAGCATGACGCGCAGCGCGCGGATGGTTTCGGCCGCGGCCGGAAGGACCACGCAGAGGGCGGAGGCCGCCACGGCGAGCAGCAGGGCACGGCGATGGACTGGCGACGGCATTCGACTTGCTCCCGGATTTAAGCTCACGGCCGCGTGAGGGTGGCTATTGCCCGCAGCAATTTGAGTGCCAGCGGCGGACCGCCCTATGCCGCCAGCATACGCCGAGCCGGCGGGGAATGACCAGCGAAGGTCCGGAAAGCGCTAGGCTTTCTGAGCGGCGGCTGCGACAACCGCCGCGCGGTCGCGCTGCATGTCGGCGCGATAGGGGCTCAACGCGGTGACCATCTGCGCGAAGATCTTCGGGTTGGCCGCGATGACCTGGCCGCCGAAGAGGTAATCGCTGTCGCCGTCCAGGTCGCCGATCAGCCCGCCCGACTCGAGCACAAGCAGGCTGCCGGCCGCTACGTCCCACGGATTCAGGCCCACTTCCCAGAAGCCGTCGTAGAATCCCGCGGCAACATAGGCGAGATCGAGCGCCGCGGCGCCCGGACGGCGCAGTCCGGCCGTATGCGTGATCATCGTCTTCATCATCGCGAGGTACGTGTCGAGATAGCTGCCGTCGCGAAACGGAAAGCCGGTGCCGATCAGGCAATCGCGCAGGTGCGTGCGGCGCGAGACGCGCATCC
>JBDTNR010000138.1:0-7961 GCA_039933655.1 Betaproteobacteria bacterium
TCGAAAGCACGACCACGGCCAGCGGTACGTGAGCCCAGCGTACGGCTGTGGCGTAAGCGATCGGGGACGACGCGCGCATCACCGACAACTCGAACACACTGAAAGTTGCGACCGCGGTAGCGAGCACGAAGAACGCCAGGTGGGCATAGCGCGAACGCCCTTTGAACCAAACAAGCAGATGAATCAGCCCAAGCGTCAGGCTTGCCGCGGCCATCATCGCCCAGGCGTATTCAATCCAGTTCATATCCACGATAACAATGATCTCATATGGCGACGATGAATCGTTTGAGTCGGCCGACTGGAACCAGGACCGAGCTCGAACTGACGCTGCCGTAGTGCAGCCACGTCCCCAACGCTGGTGACTTTGCGCGAACGGCCCTCGATTTCGCGGCTCCGGCAATGCGATAATGAACTGTCCGCGCGAAGTGCGCGCCCATTGAGCGACAGGGGATGGACTGCGTGGACGGCGTCTTCACAATATTCGCAGCGAGTTCGATGCACGCCGGCGTGCGGGCGCGCGCGACGGCGTGGATGTTCGTGGCGGTCGCGACGCTGTGGGCGACTTCCACCTGCACCGTCGTCGCCTCGCCAGCGCGCAACGTCCTCGTTCTCTTTTCTAACAGCCGTCTGGTACCAGGAAACGTTGAAGTGGACCGCGGTTTGCGTGACGCATTTCGCGACGCGCAGCCGCTGCCGATCCATCTTTTTTCTGAATTTCTCGATTCGCCGGAATTTGGCGGCGAGGCGCACGAGCAAGCGGTGATCGCGTACCTGCGCGCGAAATACGCCGGCCGCGCGCCCGACATCATGGTGGCGTTCTCCGACGCCAGCTTCGAGTTTCTCGCACGTCACCGAGGCGCGCCGTTTCCGGGCGTACCGCTCGTGTACGCCTCGGTGTCACCGACCGTGTTGCAGCGGTACGCACTCCCCAAGGATGTTGTCGGCGTGTCGGTCGAATACGATTTCGGGGGCACCATTGAACAGGCGCTGCGCTGGCACCCCAACGCGCAACGCCTCGTGATCGTGACCGGCACGTCGTCGCGCGACCGTGGATGGGAAGCGCGGCTGCGCCGCGAAGTGCCGTCTCTTGCCGGTACGCGCCGGGTCGAGTTTTGGGCGGGCCTGCCCACGGCAGCGCTCGTGCAGCAACTCGCCGATCTCGACGCGCACACCGTCGTCTTCACGCCGGGCTACTATGCCGACGGCTCGGGCGCAATGTCTAGTCCGGGCGAAACCATTAAGCATATCGCGCGGGCCAGCGCCGCGCCGGTATATGGGCCCCTTGACACTTTCATTGGCACGGGCGTCGTCGGAGGTCGCATGCCGAGCTTCGAAGGCATCGGCCGGCAGGCGGGCAGGATCGTGAAACAAATCCTGGCGGGCGAACAAACTGCCGCTCCTGCGACCGTGGCTGTAGCACCCATCGCGCTGCACGTCGACTGGCGGCAGGTGCAGCGCTTCGGGATCAAGGAAGCCGACATTCCAGCCGATGCCGTCATTCACTATCGCGCACCTACGTTCTGGGAGCAGTACCGTCTGGTCGCGATCATCGCGACATCGCTCATCCTGCTTCAGGCCGGATTGATCGCCGCGCTGCTCCTTGAACGGCGGCGCCGGCAGACGGCTGAAGTTGCGGCGCAGAAGCATCGCATCGAGCTCGCGCACGCGTCGCGTCTGGCCGTGGCGGGGGAGCTCACGGCGTCGATCGCACACGAGATCAACCAGCCTCTTGGCGCCATGCAGGCCAGCGCCGACGCTGCCGACCTCCTGCTCCAATCGGACGTCGAATGCCGGAGTGACCTGCGCCGCATCGTGACACGCATCCGCCGCGACAGCGTGCGCGCGAGCGATGTCATCAGCAGGCTGCGCTCGCTGCTCGCGCGTCACGCCCCCGAGAGGCATCCTTTCGATCTCGGCGTCGCCATCGACGAGGTGGCGACGATGATGAGCGCCGAGGCGCGCAGGCGCAGCGTGGCACTCGACGTCAGGATTGACTCGCCACTTCCGCCGGTAGCGGGCGACCGGACACAGATCCAGCAGGTCCTCATCAATCTCGTGCTGAACGCCATGGATGCCGTCGCGGACCTCGAAACGGACCGGCGTGTGGTGGAGATCGCGGTCGAGCGACTCGACGGCCGCATTCACGTGGCGGTGCGCGACCGGGGCAAGGGCATCGCGCCGCAGGACGTCACGAAGGTCTTTGATTCGTTCTACAGCACGAAGTCGAGCGGCATGGGACTCGGCCTGTCGATCGCGCGCACCATCGTCGAAGCGCACGAAGGGCGCATTTTCGCGGAAAGCGCCGTCGACGCAGGTGCGACATTCTGGTTCGATCTCCCGGTATCTCCCGATGCAGCGGTTGCCCAATTGAGCACGTCATGACGCGCGAGCGTTCGCTGCCTCCCGGCGAGGCAGCTACTCCGTCCGCGAGAGCGCTGATCCACGTCGTTGACGACGACGAGTCGCTGCGCAGTTCGCTGCTCGACCTCCTTCGGGCCGCGGGCTACGACGCCCAGGGCTATGGCTCGACCGGCGAGTTCCTGCTGAAGCCCATTCCCGACCGCCCTGGTTGCCTGTTGCTCGACATCCGCCTTCCCGGTGGGCCCTCGGGCCTGGAGCTTCAGGCGGCACTGACCGATCGCGGTTTCGCGCTGCCTACCATATTCGTTACCGGCTACGCCGACGTTCCGGCCAGCGTGCGTGCGATGAAGGCCGGCGCGGTCGACTTCCTCGAGAAGCCGGTTGTTCGCGAGCACCTGTTCGAAGCCGTTGAGCGCGCCCTTGAACGCGATGCCACGACGCGCGCCGCGCGCGCCGATGCGCAGCGGCACGATGCGCGACTTGCGTCCCTCACCGCACGTGAGCGCGAGGTGTTCGACAGAATCGTCGCCGGTCGGCGCAACAAGGACATCGCCGCCGAGCTCGGCATCAGTCTGCGAACGGTCAAGGCGTATCGCTCGCAGCTCATGGACAAGCTCGGCGTCGGCTCCGCCGCCGAGCTCGGCCGGCTGGCCGGCGCGTACCGCGCCGCGCAGGACTGACAACCCCACCCGCGCAGCGCGGTAGCCGGACCGTCCTGTCCTTTGGTGCAGCCGCGCTGCACCTTCGGCCAATTTCGCCGCACGTCTCCCCGTGGGACGATGGTCACGCGTCCAACGTCGACGAAAACTCGATTCCGCGGCTCGGGCCCCTCGGCCACCCCGCCAAGGGGCGCGCTTGGCAGACACGCGATGCGGGGAACGAAGATGGGTACTGCCGGAGGCAGGATAATCGTGATCGAGGACGACGAGGGTATGCGCGAGGCGATCGAAAGCCTGCTCGGCGCCGCTGGTTTGAGAACCACGGTCTATGCGTCCGCGGAGGCGCTGCTCGCGACCGATACGTTTGAAGACGCGCGCTGCATCGTGAGCGACATCAAGCTTCCGGCGATGTCCGGGCTCGAACTGCTGTCCGAGCTGCGCCGGCGCGGCAACTGCCCGCCGGTGATCCTCATGACTGCTCACGACTCGCCCGCCATGCGCAGCGAGGCCGACCGCACCGGTGCGGCCACCTACCTGTCCAAGCCTTTCGCCGGAGCGGCCCTGCTCGACGCCATCGCCCGTTCCGTCTAGCCAATACCGCAACGCCCATTGTTCGCATTGTTCGAGGAGACTGCCATGAAGACGAGCTTGCTCGTATCGATGATCCTGACGTTCGTCGTGGTGACCACACACGGGGCGCCGACGATGGCGCAACAGACCACCGGCACGCCAGGCGCGCCCGGCACGACGACCACCATCGACGGCCGCTACCTGCCGAACCCGCCGCAGACCTTCCGCGGCGACATCCAGCCCAATGCCGTGCAGTCCAAGCCCGGTTGGCCGGCCTTGGTCGCGCCGCCCAAGGGCGCACCGAACATCGTTCTCATCATGACCGACGACGTGGGCTTCTCGGCGCCGTCCACCTTCGGCGGTGTGATCCCCACGCCGGCGCTGGATCGCGTCGCGCAGGCTGGACTGCGTTACACGCGATTCCACACCACCGCGCTATGCTCGCCGACGCGCGCCGCGCTGCTCACCGGACACAACCACCACTCGGTGGCCACCGGCGTGGTGGTCGACCAGGCCACCGGCTATCCAGGCTATAACAGCGTGATCCCGCGCGACGCGGTCGGCATCGGTGAAATTCTGCGCCAGAACGGCTACGACACCTCGTGGTACGGCAAGGATCACAACGTGCCGCAGTGGGAGGGGAGCAGCGCCGGCCCGTTCACGAACTGGCCGACCGGGCCGGTCAAGGGCTTCGATTACTACTACGGCTTCATCGGCGACGATACGAGCCAATGGCAGCCGAACAACCTGTTCCGCAATACGACACCGATCGAGCCCTACCTGGGCAAGCCCGGCTGGAACCTGATCACGGCGATGGCCGACGAGGCGGTGTCACGCGTTCGCATGATGAGCGAGCTTCAGCCCGACCGGCCGTTCATGATCTATTACGCGCCCGGTGGCACCCACGCGCCGCACCACCCGACCAAGGAGTGGGTCGACAAGATCAGCGCGATGAAGCTCTTCGACGAGGGGTGGAACAAGCTGCGCGATCGCATCTTCGCCAACCAGAAGCGCCTCGGCGTGGTGCCGCAGGACGCCAAGCTCACTGCCTGGCCGAAGGACCTGGCGCAGTGGGACACGCTGTCGGCGGAGGCGAAGAAGCTCTATGTCAAGCAGGCGAACATCTATGCCGCGTACCTGGCCTATACCGACCACGAGATCGGCCGCGTGATCCAGGCCGTGCAGGACGCCGGAAAGCTCGACAACACGCTGATCATCTATATCAGCGGTGACAACGGCTCCAGTCCCGAGGGCACGGTCAACGGCCTGTACAGCGAATTCGCGGTGGCCAACGGCGTGCACCCGACGGTCGACATGAACATGAAGTTCTACGACGCCTGGGGCACCGACCAGACCTATCCGCACTACGCGGCGGGCTGGGCGCTGGCCTGGGATACGCCCTACCAGTACACCAAGGAGGTCGCGTCGCACTTCGGTGGCACGCGCAACGGCATGGCGATGGCCTGGCCGGCACGCATCAAGGACAAGGGCGGCGTGCGCCATCAGTTCCACCACGTGATCGACATCGTGCCGACGATCCTCGAGGCGGCCCGCCTGCCCGAGCCGGCGATGGTCAACGGCGTCGCGCAGCGGCCGATCGAAGGCGTGAGCCTGGCCTACACCTGGGACGACGCCAAGGCGGCGGGCCGGCGCACGACGCAGTACTTCGAGATGTTCGGCTCGCGCGCGATCTACCACGACGGCTGGATTGCCTCGGCGCCGCCGCCGGACGCGCCCTGGAACTTCACGGCCAAACCACCCGTGGACGTGATGAACGGTTTCAAGTGGGAGCTGTACAACCTCAACGAGGACTGGACGCAGGCCAGCGACCTCGCCGCCAAGATGCCGGACAAACTGCGCGACATGCAGCAGCTGTTCACGATGGAAGCGGCGAAGTACAACGTCTTCCCGCTCGACGATACGCGTCTCGGCCGGTTCATCTCGAACAAGCCGAGCTACTCCCCCGGGCGCACGCTCTTCACCTTCGCAGGCGAGATTTCCAACGTGCCGTTCCCGGGGACGGTGGCACCCTCGTTGCTGAACCGCTCGTACACGATCACCGCCGAGATCGACATTCCGCAGGGCGGCGCCGAGGGCATGCTGGTCACCGACGGCGGGCGCTTCGGCGGCTACGGCTTCTATCTGCTGAAGGGCCGGCCGGTGTTCACCTGGAACCTGATCCAGCTCGAGCGCGTGAAGTGGCAGGGCAAGGACGCGCTCGCGCCGGGGAAGAACACGCTGGAGTTCGACTGGGAGTACAACGGCCCCGGCCCCGGCAAGGGCGGCACCGGCACGTTGAAGGTGAACGGACAGGTGGTGGACAGCCGGCCGATGGCGAAGAGCCTGCCGCTGGTGACGCCGTGGGACGAGACCTTCAACGTCGGACTCGACACCGGCACGCCGGTGGACGACGGAGACTACCAGGTGCCATTCCGCTTCACCGGCAAGATCGGCAAGGTGACGGTGAAGCTCGGACCGAACGAACTCTAACGGCAGGCGACGCCCGGGAGAACCGTCAAGCTCGGGTCGGGGACAGGGTCGGCGGTGCCTGGCCGAGCGGCGGAACTGCGAATCGAGGATCGCAGCCGGCCCCGCCCACGCCGTGGGGGCGGGAGGGCCCGGTTGTGGAAGTGACAGCAGGCGTGGCGGCCTGGCGGCGGCGCCAGCTACCTCGGCAACGTTTCGGTCATTCACGAGAATATGAGCACGGTCGCGCCGTGATGGGTTTCGCCATCGGCGTCGGTTCGCGGACCGCCAGCAGCGTATCGCGCCATTTCAAGCTGCGCCGACCGGGCTGGGGCGCGAATTCGGAGTAATGGCAGGCGAAACATCGCCTCGATGGCATTGCAGCGTGCGTGTTCGACGCCTACGGGACGCTTTTCGACTTCGCCTCGGCAGCGACGCGGTGCGGCGACGTGCTGGGCGCAGGGACGGCGGCGCTCACGACCTTATGGCGTGACCAACAACTGCAATATTCGTGGCTGCGGGGGTTGCAGGGCCGGCACGCCGACTTCCGCCAGGTGACCGGCGATGCGCTTGATTACGCCCTGGAAACGCTGCGTATCGACGCACCCGGCCTGCGCGAGCGCCTGCTGGATCTCTACCTGACGCTCGACGCCTTTCCGGAAGTGCCCGCGGTCCTGCGCCGGCTGAAGGATGCGGGAATGCGCACCGCCGTCCTGTCCAACGGCTCGCCGACGATGCTGGCGGCGGCGGTCGAATCCGCGCACATCGGAGAATTTCTCGACGCTGTCATCTCCGTCGAGGAAGTCGGCGTATTCAAGCCGCATCCGAAAGTCTATCGGCGTGCGGTCGAACGGCTCGGCGTTCCCGCCGAGCGGATCGCGTTCCAGTCCTCGAATGGCTGGGATGCGTGGGCGGCGTCGGCCTTCGGCATGCGGGCGGTCTGGTGCAACCGCTACGGGCAACCGCCCGAACGACTGCCGGGCGCACCCGATGCCGAAACTCGCACGCTGGCCGAATTGCCGCCGCTGCTGCTGATTTGAAGGCCGTTGCGCGCGCCGCTCATTACCTGAGGGCCGTCGTCCCGGCCCCAGAAGGCCATTGCAGCATTCAGCTGATGCCGGGCACGGAGCCGGGCGCAGGCGGGGTCGGACTTTGCGGCACCTGCATGGATGATGGCCGCGGCCTGTCGGAAACGGAAATGATCGACGGGGCCAAGCGTTCCACGCTCGCCCGACCTGCCGACCGGACGACAGGGGCCGACAAGGTGCCCAAGTTCCGACCGCGACATGGTTCGGGCCCATCGGATGCCCTGGTCAGGACAATGCCGCGGGCGGTCGTCAAAGGTCGTCGGGCTGGCGCACGCTTCGCCCTTCGATCGTCAAGCCGACGACGTGTCCGCCGTTCTGCTCGCGGCCGGCCTGCGCTCGCAGGTGCGCCTCGCGCATCTGCTGGCGCAGCGCACGCGTTTTCCACCAGAAGTAGCCGCCGAACACGATGACCGCGCCGAGCAGCGCCGTCAGCAGCACCAGCGAAAACATGGCGGCGAGGATGAGGCCCACCGCACCGACGGCGGTGCCGACGATCTTTCCCGCAAGTCCGCGGAGGTTGAACGCGTAGCGCTTTCCCGGTCCGGAAAGCGGCGGGTGTTCGGGGTCGAACGACATGCACGTTAGATGGTGACGCGGCGGCAAGGTTGCAAGCGTAGGTGAGGATCGTGCGCGGTTGCCGACCGTAAACGCGCCCGGCCGGGACTCCGGGAGCATCCAGTCGGCGGACACCCGCCGACAACTGTATCGTGCGGTCCGCTTCCGGCCGCGCTTGCGCGAACCGCGACAGGCCGCGCGACAGGTGTCGTCCGATTGCGCGCGCAATCGATCGTCATGGAAACGCAACGTCGAAAATCCG
>JBDTNR010000139.1:0-7959 GCA_039933655.1 Betaproteobacteria bacterium
CCGCACCAGTTCTCCGGCGGGCAGCGGCAGCGGATCTCGATTGCCCGCGCGCTGTCGACGAACCCCGCGTTCCTCGTCTGCGACGAGCCGACGTCCGCGCTCGACGTGTCGGTGCAGGCGCAGGTGCTGAATCTGATGCGCGACCTGCAGCGGCGGCTCGGCCTCACGTACCTCTTCATCTCGCACAATCTCGCCGTCGTCCACCACATCGCCGACCGCGTCGGCGTCATGTACCTCGGGCGGATCGTCGAGCTGTCGCCGAAGAGCGAGCTCTTCGCCAATCCGCAGCACCCGTACACGCGAATGCTGCTCGATGCCGTGCCCGATCTCGAGATGACGGGCGAGGCGCGGACGGCGGTCGCCGGCGAAGTGCCCAATCCGCTGGATCCGCCGCCCGGTTGCACGTTTCATCCGCGCTGCCCGCATGCCAACAAACGTTGTCGCCGCGAGAATCCCGCGCTGCGGCCGGCGGGCGTCGGCATGCATGGCGAAGTCGCATGCCATGCGGTCGAGGAGGGCCGCCTGCCGCCGCGCGCGCTCCCCATCGCCGTGGCCTGACGCTGGCCTTCAACGCTGCGTCGGCGCCGACGTTTCCGCTATAATTCGCCCCTCTCCGACCGGCCTGCATCGCGCCTTCTGGCGCGCCCGCCGCACGAACCCTTCACCGCGCCCGCAGCCGGCCGGTGCCCCGTCCAATTTCTTTGCGAAGTACCAAAAGCCTTGCGCCTCACGCAGATCAAGCTTGCCGGATTCAAGTCGTTCGTCGATCCCACGGTCATCAGTACGCCCGGCCAGCTGGTCGGCATCGTCGGCCCCAATGGCTGCGGCAAGTCCAACGTCATCGACGCCGTCCGCTGGGTGCTGGGCGAGTCCAAGGCGTCCGCGCTGCGCGGCGAGTCGATGCAGGACGTGATCTTCAACGGCGCCGGCGAGCGCAAGCCGGTGGGTCGCGCGTCCGTCGAGCTGCACTTCGACAACAGCCTGGGCCGCATCGGCGGGCAATGGGGCCAGTACGCCGAGATCTCCATCAAGCGCGTGCTGACGCGCGACGGCGATTCGACGTACTACATCAACAACATCCCGGTGCGCCGCCGCGACATCCACGACCTGTTCCTCGGAACGGGCCTGGGGCCGCGCGCCTACGCGATCATCGAGCAGGGGATGATCTCGCGGGTCATCGAAGCCAAGCCCGAGGAACTGCGGGTCTTCCTCGAGGAGGCGGCGGGCGTGTCGAAGTACAAGGAGCGCCGGAAGGAAACCGAAGGCCGCCTGTCCGACGCCCGCGAGAATCTGTCGCGTGTCGAGGACATCCGCCTCGAGCTCGGCAACCAGCTGACGCGCCTCGACCAGCAGGCGCAGGTGGCGACCCAGTATCGCGAACTGGAAGCGCGCCTCAAGCTGTCGCAGCACATGCTGTGGTACGCGAAGCAGCAGGATGCCGTGCGCGGACGCGAGAAATGCTCGACGGAAATCGCCGCGCTGACCGTCGCGCTGGAGGCCGTGCAGGCCGAGATGCGCGCCGCCGAGGCGCGGCTCGAGGCGCTGCGCGCCGAACATTACGCGGCCGGCGACGCGCTGCACGACCGGCAGGGCGCGTTTTACGCGGCCAATGCCGAAGTGACGCGCCTCGAGCAGCAGCTGACGTTCGCCCGCGAATCGGAAACCCGCATCACGCACCAGGTGGCACAGCTCACCGAAGCCTTAGGCGCGCTGGCCGGACAGGAAGCCGCACTGGCCGCCGATCGCACGACAGCTGACACCGCGCTCGAAACCGCGCTGACGGCACGCGAACACGCGACAACCGAGGAGCAGGCGGCGCAGGCCGCGCTGCCGCCGCTCGACGCCGCCGTGGCCAGCGCCGCCGCGGCGCTCGCCGACCTGCAGCAGCAGATCGCGCTGACGGAGCAGGGTGTCCGGGTCGCCGAAACGCGCCGCGACAACGCGAATCGCGCGTTGCAGCAGCTCGCCGAACGGCGCACGCGGCTCGACAACGAGCTCGCGGACATCGCCGCGCCAACGACGGATCTCGTGCGCGAAGTCGAGGATCAGCTCGCGCAGGAGAATGCCGATCTCATCGGGAAGCAGCAGGCCCTCGCCGCGTTGCAGGCGACCGTCGAGTCGCTGCAGGCCAGCCAGCGCTCGACCGCCGACGCGTGGGAACAGGAAAGTCGCCGGCTGGCGGACCTCGAGGCGCGCCAGCAGGCGCTCGCCGCTCTGCAGGCGAAGATCGGCCACGGCGTCGACATCGACGGCTGGCTCGACGACAACGGCCTGACGCGGGCGCGCCGGCTGTGGCAGCTGATCGACATCGAGGCGGGCTGGGAAGACGCGCTGGAAGCGGTGCTGCGCGAGCGGCTGTCCGCCATCGAACTCGCGCGGCTCGACGAAGTGGCCGCGTGGGTGGCCGACGGCAGCCAGCCGCCACGACGCGTGGCCGCTTACGCGCCGGCTCCCGCGCGACACGCACCGCAGGCGCAGAACGACGCGCTGCTCGCCAAGGTGCGGCTCAAGAACCAGGAAGTCGGGCGCGTCGTCGCCGACGGCCTCCACGGCGTGCGCTGCCGGCCGGATCTCGCGTCCGCGCTGGCCGAGCGCGACGCGCTGGGCGTGGGCGAGGCCTTCGTCACGCCCGCTGGTCATCTCGTCACCGCGCAGGGCGTGACGTTTTTCGCGCCGGACAGCGAGCTGCACGGCGTGCTCGCGCGCCAGCGCGAACTCGAGGAGCTCGAAGGCGCGATGGATGCGGCGCGGGCCGCCGCCGTCGATGCGCGGGCGCGGCGCGACGCGGTGGATGCCGAACTGCAGACCACGCAGCACACCTATCACGCCGAAGGGCTGGCCGTCGGCTCGCAGCAGCGCCGCGTCCACGATCTCGAGCTCGAGCTCCTGCAACTGAAGCAGGCGGCCGAGGCGGCGTGGAAGCGCCGCGCGCAGCTCGCGGACGAATCCGCCGACGTGGCCGCGCGCCACGCCGAGGACGCGAAGCAGCGCGACGCCATCGTCGCCGAAATTGCCGACCTGCAGTCGCGGTTGCACGACGAAATGGAGCGACGCGAAGCGGGTCGGCACACGCGCAACGAGGCGGAAGTGGCGCTTGCCCGCGGCCGCGAACGGGTGCGCGCCGCCGAGCGCACCGCGCAGGAAGCGGGTTTCGCCGAACGCAGCGCGCGCGGCCGCATCGCCGAACTCGAGCGGCGCCGCGACGGGCTGATCGCGCAGGGCGAGCAGCAGCGCGGCCTCTTGTCGCAGCTGACCAGCGAGCGCGCCGCCATCGACTGGACGCCTGTCGAGGAATCGCTGCAGACGCAACTCGCCGCGCGCGGCGAGGCCGAGCAGGCGCTGGCCGCGGCGCGCGACAAACTCGAGGCGCTTGGCGCCGAACTCCGCGCGGCGGAGGAAGCCCGCATGGCGGCCGACCAGAAGCTCGAGCCCGCGCGCGCGAAAATCCAGGACATGCAGTTGAAGGAGCAGGCGGCGGCGCTGGCCGAGCAGCAGTTCACCGAGCAGCTGGCCGAAGCCCGCGCCGACGTGACGACAGTGCCGGACGCACTGAAGGCGTGGGGCAGCGCGCGCACGCTGCCGGGCGAAATCGAGCGTATCACCGTCGCGATCGGCGAGCTGGGCGCGGTGAACCTGGCCGCGCTCGACGAGCTGACGCAGGCCCGCGAGCGCAAGGACTACCTGGACGCCCAGGCGGCCGACCTGACCGAGGCGATGACGACGCTCGAAACGGCCATTCGCCAGATCGACCGCGAGTCCCGCGAGCTCCTGCAGCAGACGTTCGAGACGGTCAACACGAACTTTTCCAAGCTCTTTCCGGCGCTGTTCGGCGGCGGCCAGGCGCGCCTCGTGCTGACCGGCGAGGAAATCCTCGACTCTGGCGTGCAGGTGATCGCGCAACCGCCCGGCAAGCGCAACACGTCGATTCACCTGCTGTCGGGCGGCGAAAAGGCGCTGACGGCCATTTCGCTGGTGTTCGCGCTGTTCCAGCTGAATCCCGCGCCGTTCTGCCTGCTGGACGAGGTCGACGCGCCGCTCGACGACCCCAACACCGACCGCTTCTGCGCGATGGTTCGCGATATGGCGGTCGAAACCCAGTTCCTGTTCATTTCGCACAACAAGATCACGATGGAAATGGCGAACCAGCTCGTCGGCATCACGATGCCCGAGCCCGGCGTGTCCCGCGTGGTCGCCGTCGACATCGCGGAAGCCCTGTCGCTGGCCGAAAACGCAGCGTGAATCGGCAGCCGGTGATCGAAACGCATCGCGTTATACTCGCGCCCTATCCATGCGCGCGGAGGTGGCCCTAAATGTCGATGACGATGAGTCCGCTCCAACTGGGCCTCATCATCGCCGGCGTCGCCCTCGTCGTCGGCGTGCTGATCTACAACTGGTGGGTCGAGCGGCGCGTTCGCCGGCGCATCGCGACGGCGTTCCGCAAGCCCGACGACGACGGTAGGCAACCCATCGCGGCAGCCGCGCCGGGCCACCGGGTGGAGCCCACGCTGCGCGCTCCGGCGCCTGCCGCCTCCGTGCCGGAATTGCCCGAGCAGGGTGCGGCCGCGTACCGTCCCGCCATCGCCGGCGAGGAGTCGGACTTCGAAGCGCCCATCGACGTGATTGCGCACGACGTCCCGCCGCCGCCCGCACGCGCGGCCGCGACGTCGGCCGGTATCGCGCACAGCACGGATACCGGTTCCGGCGGGCTGCGCAAGCCCGACCCGGAAATCGAATGCATCATCACGCTGCAGCCGGCCCGCCCCGCAGGTGTCGGCGCGCTCGCGGCCGGCCTGCATGCGCGGCTGGGCAAGCGATTGCGCTGGTTCGGGCGCGAGGCGCCGGATGCCACCTGGCAGATGCTGGCCTCCGACACGCGCGGGGAATTCGTCGAGATCGCCGCCTGCATGCTACTGGCCGACCGCAACGGCGCCGCCAGCCGCGCGCAGATCGACACCTTCGTGCGTGTGTTGGGCGAGCTGGCGCCGCTGCTGCCGGCCGCGATGTCGGTGCCGGACGCCGGCGCCGAGACCGACCGCGCCGAGGCGCTCGACCACCTGTGCGCCGATGTCGACGTCCAGGTCGGCCTCACCGTGCTCAAGTCCGACGCGGCCAGCATCCCCGGCACCAAGCTGCGCGGCGTTGCCGAAGCGGCAGGGTTCCGCCTGGCGTCCGGCGGGCGCTTCGAGTGGGTGTACGAGGATACGGGCGCTGTCCATTACACGCTGCAGAACCTGCGCAACGAACCTTTTACCGTCGATACGTTGCGAACGTCGGCGACCAATGGCGCCGTCTATGTCCTCGACGTGCCGCGCGTGGCCGACCCGGCGCGGGTGTTCGACCACATGAAGATCGCCGCCAAGCGCATGGCGCAGACGCTCGGCGCGGAACTCGTCGATGACAATCGGCGGCCCCTGGATGACGCCGCGCTCGCGGCGATTCGCAAGCAGGTCGAGACGGCGACGGCGGCACTGCGGGAGTGCGGCGTCGAGCCCGGAAGCCCACGCGCGCTCGCGCTGTTCGGGGCGTAAGGCGTTGGTGTTTGCGCTGAATGGTCTGGACCCCCACGCTTGCGGCGATCGCCGCGGCGCTGCCTCCCGGGACGTCGATGCGAGGGGGGTGAAGCCCTGGCTCGACGAGCCCGTCCCCGAGCATGGAGGGGGGTCGATACGCGGACCCAGGACGGTCCACCGCTCGTGCGGAGACCGCCGCGCGAGCGCGTCTTGGGGCGGCCCGGCGACGCGCGGGTCGTGACGACCGCCGCGACCGTCCCGGTGGCGGCGATGCGTCGTGCGGCGGCATTGCGCAAGGAGATCGCCGAGCACAACCGCCGCTACTACGAGGACGACGCCCCGACGGTCAGCGATGCCGAGTACGACGCGCTGTATCGCGAGCTGCAGGCGCTCGAAGCCGAGTTCCCGTCGCTGCTAACGCCGGAGTCGCCGACGCAACGCGTGGGAGGCGCGCGGGCGGCCGCCTTCGCGCCGGTCGCCCATCGGGTGCCGATGCTGTCGATCCGCACCGAAACCGACACGACGACCGCCGGCGCGGCGGAATTCGACGCGCGGATCCGCCGCGATCTGAAGCTGCCCGACGATGCGCCGCCCGTCGCCTACATGGCGGAGCTCAAGTTCGACGGCTTGGCCATCAACCTGCGCTACGAGCACGGCGCGCTGGCGATCGCCGCCACGCGCGGGGACGGCGAAACGGGCGAGGATGTCACCGCCAACGTGCGGACGATCGTCGCGATCCCGGCGAAGCTGCGCGGCAAGGCGCCGCCGGTCCTGGAAGTCCGGGGCGAGGTCTACATGACGCGTGCCGACTTTGCGCGGCTGAACGAACGGCAGGAAGCCGCCGGCGGCCGGCTGTTCGTCAATCCGCGCAACACGGCGGCGGGCGCCGTGCGCCAGCTCGATCCCGCGATCACGGCAACGCGGCCGCTCGCGTTCTTCGCATACGGCGTCGGCGCCACGGAAGGCTGGTCGCTGCCGCCGACGCAGAGCGCGCTGCTCGCGGCGTTGGCGAAGTTCGGCATCCCGGTCAACGACGAACGCCGCGTGGCGCATGGCGGAGCCGAACTGGCCCGCTTCTACGACGATGTGCAGGCGCAGCGCGGTGCGCTGCCGTTCGAGATCGACGGCGTCGTCTACAAGATCGACAGCCTCGAACTGCAGCGTGTGCTGGGCTTTCGCACCCGCGAGCCGCGCTGGGCGGTCGCGCACAAGTTTCCACCGGAGGAAATGCCGACGCGCCTGCTGGCGATCGACGTGCAGGTGGGCCGTACCGGCGCCATCACCCCCGTGGCACGGCTGGAGCCGGTCTTCGTCGGCGGCACCACGGTGACCAACGTTACGCTGCATAACGAGGACGAGATCCGCCGTCGCGACCTGCGTATCGGCGACACGGTGATCGTCCGGCGGGCGGGCGATGTGATCCCGCAGGTCGTGCGCGTGGTGCAGGACAAGCGGCCGCCCGATGCGCGGGAGTTCCGGATTCCGACGCATTGCCCCGAATGCGGGTCCGCGATCGCCCGGCTGCCAGACGAGGTGATCGCGCGCTGCACTGGGGGCCTCGTGTGCCCGGCGCAGCGCAAGCAGGCGCTGCTGCATTTCGCGAGCCGGCGCGCGCTGGACATCGAAGGCCTGGGCGACAAGCTCGTCGACCAGCTGGTGGACGCCGGCATCGTGCATTCTCCCGCGGGTCTTTACAAGCTGGGCCTGGCGCAGCTCGCCGCGCTCGAACGCATGGCCGACAAGAGCGCGGCCAACGTCGCCGCCGCGATCGAGGCGAGCAAGGACACGACGCTCGCGCGCTTCGTCTTCGCGCTGGGCATCCGCCATGTCGGCGAAGCCACTGCCCGCGACCTCGCCGGCCACTTCGGCACGCTCGACGCGCTGCTGGACGCTGACGAGACCGCGCTGCTCGAGGTCAATGACGTCGGGCCCGTGCTGGCCGCGTCCATCGCGGGTTTTTTCGCCGAGCCGCACAATCGCGAGGGCATCGAACAACTGCGCGCCGCCGGCGTACACTGGCCGGAGGGCGTGCCGCGCGCGAAGGCGGCAGGCGCGCTCGCCGGACTGACGCTCGTGCTGACGGGGACGCTGCCGAAGTTGTCGCGGGACGAAGCGAAAGCCATCATCGAGGACGCCGGCGGCAAGGTCGCCGGCAGCGTGTCGAAGAAGACTGATTACGTCGTCGCCGGCGCCGACGCAGGCAGCAAGCTCGCGAAGGCCGAATCGCTCGGCGTGGCGGTCCTCGACGAAGGCGGTCTCCACCAACTCATCGCGCAGCGCCGCGCGGCCACCAGCGAATCATGAAGAAAATCACCAAAGCCGTATTCCCCGTAGCCGGCCTGGGCAGCCGCTTCCTGCCGGTGACCAAGGCCAGCCCGAAGGAGATGCTGCCCATCGTCGACAAGCCGCTGATCCAGTACGCGGTCGAGGAGGCCGCCGCCGCCGGCAT
>JBDTNR010000140.1:0-7954 GCA_039933655.1 Betaproteobacteria bacterium
CGCCCGGCATGGAGGAGCTGACGAGCCAGATCCAGGGCATGTTCCAGCAGATGGGTTCCGGCCGCCGCAAGCTGAAGAAGATGACGGTCGCCGAGGCGATGAAGGCGCTGACCGACGAAGAAGCCGCGCGGCTGCTCAACGACGACGACATCAAGACCCGCGCGCTGGCCGCCGCCGAACAGAACGGTATCGTCTTCCTGGACGAAATGGACAAGATCGCGTCGCGCTCCGACGCGCACGGCGCCGATGTGTCGCGCCAGGGCGTGCAGCGCGACCTGCTGCCGATCGTCGAAGGCACGACGGTGTCGACGAAGTACGGCATGGTCAAGACCGATCACATCCTGTTCATTGCCTCGGGCGCGTTCCACCTGTCCACGCCGTCCGACCTCATTCCCGAGCTGCAGGGCCGCTTTCCGATCCGCGTCGAACTCTCGTCGCTGTCGGTGTCCGACTTCGAGAAGATCCTGACGGCGACCGACGCCTGCCTCACGCGCCAGTATGCCGCGCTGCTCGCCACCGAGCAGGTGCATCTCGAGTTCCGGGCGGATGGCATCAGGCGGCTCGCCGAGATCGCGTTCGTCGTCAACGAAAAGCAGGAGAATATCGGCGCGCGGCGCCTCTACACGGTGATGGAGCGCCTGCTGGACGACGTGTCGTTCCACGCAGCGCGACGTACCGGCGAGCACATTCACATCGATGCGGCGTTCGTCGACGCCACGCTGGCCGACATCGCCGGCGACGACAACCTCTCCCGTTACATCCTCTGATGCCTTCTTATCGCCATGCGCGCGCCGCGCTGATGCAACGCTCGTCGCGCCCTCGACGCGCGCGTCCCGCGGCGCTGCGTTCGCTACGCAGCTGACCGCGGACGCACGATCCGGCTCCGCCTCCGCCGCTCCCGCTATGCTCGAACGCATCCTCGGCATCATCCTGCCGGTCTTCCTGATCATCATGGTCGGGTATTTCTACGCGCGTCGCGTGAAGCCCGACATGGCGATGGTGAACCGGATCAGCATGACGATCCTCGCGCCGGCGCTCATCTTCTCCGCGCTGGCGAGCAAGGACTTCGATGTCGGCGCCTACAAGCTGCTGATGGTGGCCAGCGTCGGCGTCGTGCTCGGCTCGGGGCTTCTCGCCTGGCCGTTCGCGCGCCTGCTGCACGCCAACCCGCGCACGTTCGTGCCGCCGATGATGTTCAACAACTGCGGCAACATGGGGCTGCCGCTGGCCGTGCTCGCGTTCGGGCAGGCGGGCTTTTCGGCGATGGTCGCGCTGTTCACGATTTCCAACCTGCTGCATTTCACGCTCGGCACCTGGCTCGTCGATCACAACGCACGGTTTGGCAGCCTGCTGCGCAACCCGATGGTGTGGTCGACCTTCCTGGGCTTCGCGTTCGCGATCGTGCATCCGCCGATGCCCGAATGGGCGAGCGTCGGCATCAAGATGGTCGGCGACGCGCTGATCCCGATGATGCTGCTGTCGCTGGGCGTACGGCTCTACGAGGTGCGCTGGGACGACTGGCACCTGGGTGTGATCGGCGGGCTCGTGTGCCCGCTGACGGGCATCGCGATGGCCGCGCTGCTCGCCCCGCTGCTCGGTCTCGATCCGATGCAGACAGGCCTTTTGATCCTGTTCGGTGCGCTGCCGCCGGCGGTGCTCAACTTCATGGTGGCCGAGCAGTTCAAGCAGGAGCCGGCCAAGGTGGCGTCGATCGTCCTGATCGGCAACGTTCTGTCCGTCGTCTTCGTGCCGCTCGGACTCGCCCTCGCACTGCATTGATACGATGAAGACACCAACGATCGAAGTGATCCTGTTCGACTTGGGCGGCGTGCTGATCGAGCTCGCCGGCGTGGAAAAGATGCTGGAATGGTCGCCGGGCCTCGGCACCACGGACGAACTATGGCGGCGCTGGCTGCAGTCCAGCGCCGTGCGCCGTTTTGAAACTGGCGTCATCGGCCGCGACGAGTTCGCGACGGCGCTCATCGGTGAATTCGGTGTCCCGGTGGGGCCGGACGAGTTCCTCGAGGCGTTCACGTGGTGGCCGCGCGCCATGTTCCCGGGCGCGGCGGAGCTGCTGGCGACGATGCGCGAGCGCTATCGGCTCGCCAGCGTGTCGAACACGAACGAGATCCACTGGGCGCGTTTCGCAAGCGCGTGGTCGCTCGACGCGTCCTTTCATCACAACTTCCCGTCGCACCTCGTCGGCAAGCTGAAGCCCGATACCGACTATTTCGAGCATGTGCTCGATGCCGTCGACGCGCCGGCGGAGCGCGTGCTGTTCATCGACGACAACGCGATCAACGTCAACGCCGCCGCAAAGCTCGGGATGGTGACGCGGCGCGTCGCGGGCGTCGACGGTGCGCGGCAGGCATTCCGGGAACTGGGGCTGCTCGCCGCATAGTCGGTGCACGTGCGCGGAACACGTCGCTGTCGCGCGGGGCCACGGACCCTTCAGGCAGGCAACCCTTCCGCCTGCAGCGCCTTCCGCACCCCGGGGCGCGCCGCCACGCGGGCCTTGAACTGCGCAAGCGACGGCCACTGCGCGACGTCGATCTTCAGCGGCGTCGTCCAGCGCAGGATCGTGTACAGGTAGGCGTCGGCGGCGGTGAAGTCATCGCCCATCAGGAATGGCGTGGACGCGAGTCGCTTGCCGACATAGTCGAAGCGCTGGAACAGGGCGTCCTTCGCCCTTTGCTTCACGTCGTCCGGGTTGGCCGAATCCCACAGCGGGCCGAAGCCCTTGTGGATTTCGGTGGCGATGTAGTTGAGCCATTCGGCGAACCGGTAGCGCGCGAACGTGCCGTGCGCGGGCGCCAGTCCCGATCCGGGATTGCGGTCGGCGATGAATTGCAGCACCACGGCGCTTTCCGTGAGGACACCGCCGTCGTCGAGCGCCAGGGCCGGAACCGACCCTTTCTCGTTGATCACCCGGTAGTCGGCGCCGCTCGCGGTCTTCTTCGCCTTGAGGTCGACTCTCTCGGTCTCGCAGGCGATGCCGGCCTCGATCAGCGTGATGTGGGATGCGAGCGAACATGCGCCCGGTGCGTAGTAGAGCTTCATGCGGTCTCCTGGAGTTTGCCGGCGAAAGCCGGAAAATATCGCCGCTCATTCTAGCCGCGCGCGACGTGCGGCCGCGGTAACGACAACGGGCCGTCGGCGTTGTGCCGCCGCGGCTTCCGCTGCATCATTGCGAGATGAACCTCCATCGCATGCTGCTGCAACGCGCCGCGGCGGGCACTCCGCTGCGGGTGGCGCTCATCGGTGCCGGCAAGTTCGGCTCGATGTACCTGGCGCAGGTCAAGCACACGCCGGGCATCCACCTGGTGGCGATCGCCGATCTCGTGCCGGACCGGGCGCGCGCGTCGCTCGCCCGCGTCGGCTGGCCGGCCGACAAATATTCGGCGCGAACGCTTGGCCAAGCCGGACGCCACGGCACCACGTGCGTGACCGACGACGCGCTGGCCGTCATCGCGGCGCCCGAAGTCGAGATCGTCATCGACGCCACCGGCCATCCGGCGGCGGGCATTCGCCACGTGCTCGCGTGCTGCGCGCACGGCAAGCACATCGTCATGGTCAACGTCGAGGCCGATGCGCTCGCCGGCCCGCTGCTGGCGGAGCGCGCGCGGCAGGCGGGCATCGTCTACTCGCTCGCCTACGGTGACCAGCCCGCGCTCATCTGCGAAATGGTCGACTGGTGCCGCACGGCCGGCTTCGAGGTCGTCGCCGCCGGCAAGGGTACGAAGTACCTGCCTGCGTACCACGCCTCCACGCCCGCCACGGTGTGGCCACACTACGGCTTCACGCCGGAGATGGTGGCCGCCGGCGATTTCAACGCGCAGATGTTCAATTCGTTCCTCGACGGCACCAAGAGTGCCATCGAGATGGCGGCGGTCGCGAACGCGACGGGACTCGCACCCGCTCCGGAGGGACTCCACTTCCCGCCGTGCGGCGTCGACGATCTGCCGCGGATGCTCAAGCCACGCGCCGAGGGCGGCCTGCTCGACCACGTGGGCCAGGTCGAGGTGATTTCGAGCGTCGAGCGCGACGGGCGTCCGGTGTTCCGCGACCTGCGCTGGGGCGTCTACGTGACATTTCGCGCCGGCGACGCAACCGGCGAGGATTACGTGCGCCGCTGCTTCCGCGAATACGGTTTTTCGACCGACCCGTCCGGCCGTTACTCGGCGATGTACAAGCCGTACCACGCGATCGGCCTCGAACTCGGCATCAGCGTCGCGTCGGCAGGCCTGCGCCGCGAGCCCACCGGGCAGGCTTTCGGCTGGCATGGCGATGTCGTCGCCACCGCCAAGCGCGATCTCGCGGCCGGCGAGACGCTCGATGGCGAAGGGGGCTACACGGTGTACGGCAAGTTGCTGCCTTCCGCCGCTTCGCGCGCGCTCGGCGGCCTGCCACTCGGGCTCGCGCACGGCGTGATACTGACGCGCGCCATCGCCGCGCACGCGCCGGTGCGCTGGGACGACGTCCGCTACGACGCGAACGACGACGCGGTCAGGTTGCGCCGGGAAATGGAAGCGGCGTTCGCCGCGCCCGCACCCGCGCCGCAAGGCTAGGCGCTGACGCTGAAAGGCACGTGCTGCAATCGACGCGACCGGGAACGTCACGGACCGGGCGCCGGCGTCGCGTGCGGACGCGATGTTCGTGCGCCCAACCGAAGGCGCCCTTGACGGCCATCAACAGCGCGCTCGCCCGCGCGTGATAGCGTTACTCGAACGCGGTTTCCTCATCTTGCAACCCGCAGACAGGCGCCGTGCGCCCGGTTTCTGCCAACCAATCCGACAGAAACTTATTCACGGATGCGCGCGACATGGCCCCCGTTTGCCAAGCGAAGGAGTGATTTCCATGTCCTACCGCAATACACTACTGTTCAGCGCTTTGATCCTGTCCGGGCTCGTGACGCTGACCGCGTGCACGACAGCGCCGATGGCACCGGCGGCCGCACCCGCGCCGGTGGCCCAGGCCGCCGCGCCGGCGCCCACCTACCCGGCATCGATCGGCCAGATGGTCGCCAAGACCAAAACGCAGATCAAGACGGTCAAGATGCCCGAATTCAAGACGGCCTATGACCAGAAGAATTTCGGACTGCTGATCGACGTACGGAACGAGAACGAGTTCGAGGACGGATACATCCCGGGCGCAATCAACGTTCCGCGCGGACTGATCGAGTTCAAGATCTGGAAGCTGGTCGGCTTCCCCGACAAGACCGACACGGCCACGAAGATGACGCTGTATTGCGCGTCCGGCGGCCGCTGCGCGCTGGCTACCAAGTCGCTGCAGGACCTGGGCTTCACCAACGTCACGTCGGTCGACATGAAGTATGACGATTGGGTGAAGGCCGGATACGCGGTCGCGATGCCCAAGAAGTAGACGACCACGACGATAGGGGTCAGAGCTTTAATTGTCGGCTGGGTCGCAATAGGGGTCAGAGCGGTAACTGTCGGCTGGGTCGTCGGTGGACTGCCCGACGGTGGTGCATCCGCCAATTACCGCTCTGACCCCTATCGCGTGTCACCACCGATTCACGCGGCACGCTTGAACGTCGCGAGAAGCGCGCCCATCGTCATCAGCATTCCGCCGAACGCCCGGTTCATGGTACGGATCTGCCGTGGCTTGCGCAGCAGGCGCAGCGCCTTCGCCGCGAACGCCGTATACGCCGTCATCATCACGAGATCGGTGCAGACGAGCGTCGCGCCGCAGATCGCGTATTGGACGAACTGCGGCCGTGTCGGATCGATGAACTGCGGCAGCACCGCCAGCATGAACACGATACCCTTGGGATTGGTTGCGTTGACCAGGAAGCCGCGCATGAAGAGCTGCCGCCGCGATCCGCCGAGCGTGCTCGCCGCAGCGGCGGCGTCAATGGCGATCGCCGGCGCCCGCCATTGCTGGACGCCGAGCCAGACGAGATAGGCAACACCCAGCCACTTCAGCGCGGCGAACGCCACCGTCGATGCGGCGAGCAGCGCGCCCAGCCCCGCCGCGACGATCATCAGCACGAACAGGATGCCGATGATCAGGCCGACGATGTTCCACATCGCGCGCGCGAGCCCGAAGCGCAGCCCCGCCGCCATGCACGAGATCACGCCGGCGCCGGGCGACAGGCTGATCAGGCAGGCCGCGGCGAAAAACGCCAGCCAGGTTTCAAGCGACATCGTAACTCCATCGTTGACAAGCAGCACCGCATTGCGCCATTCAAAGCGCAGGAGCGGAAAATCGTAAACAGCGGGCTTGCCTGCCGAAGTCTGTCAATCCGCATACGCGCGAATGGAGGGTCAGACTCGAATTTTCCGGCAGGGCCGCAAGATGCCGAGCTGGGTCCGAAATTCGAGTCTGACCCCTCAATTCGTGACCCTCATTTCGCGCGTTGCCGAACGGGCGCGAAGCGCCTGGTGATCGACACGCTTCCTGCACTATCTACGAAGAGAGCGCATGGCCGCCCATAGGCTTCTTCGTTGGCTGCAGTCCGGTGATGCAGTTCGGGAATGCTTCAGTATTTCACGCTGCAGCCGTAAGGCGTGGTGCTGGCCACCGTGACCGGCTTGCCGGCCGTCGCCTCGTTGATCGCGGCGCGCACGTAGTTGGTGGCGATCCGGCGGTCGGACTCGCGCGCGCTGCGCTTGTCGTCGATTGCGCCGTTGTAGACGATCATGCCCGCGGGGTCGACGACGAACATGTGCGGCGTCGTCTTGGCCGAGTACGCGCGACCCGTGGCGCTCGTGCTGTCGAGCAGCACGGCCTTCGGCGTGGCGCCGCTGGTCTTCACCCATGCGTTCATCTGGGCGGCGCTCTTGTACTCACCGTGGTTCTGGTTCGTCGAATTGATCATGAGCCAGGCGACGTCCTTGCCGCCGGCCTCCTTCTGCAGCGCCTGCATCGCATCGGCGCCGTACTGTGCCTGCACGAACGGACAATCGGGGTTCGTCCATTCGAGCACGACGAACTTGCCCCGGTAGTCGGAAAGCCTGACTGCCTTGCCGGCGGTATCGGTGATCGTGAAGTCCGGGGCGGAAGTGCCCACGGTGGCGGCGAACACGGCGCCGGCGACGAGCGCGAACGCGAGCGGGAGCAGCGTGACGAAGCGTGAAAGCGACATGGCGACCTCACATATCGATGATGTTCGGAAAAGCGGCCACCGCCTTCAAATGGTGGCCAGCGCGTCCAGCACCAGCTGAGTATGCAGGACTTCCGGCAGCAGCAAAGGTTCCTTGCCCGGCCTGTACAACACGTAGACCGGGACGCCCTGGCGGCCCAGCGCCGCCAGCGCCTGCGTAATCGCGGGATCGCGGCGCGTCCAGTCGGCGCGCACGAGCTCGACGCCGCGCTGCGCAAACGCGTCCTTGACGGCGCCGGTGTTGAGCACCAGCCGCTTGTTCACCTGGCAGGTCACGCACCAGGCGGCGGTAAAGTCGACGAATACCGCCTTGCCGCCCGCCGTGAGTTCGTTGAGAAGCGCGGGCGTGTACGACTGCCACGGATCGGACACGCCCGACGTCGTGCGCGCCTGCACCGGCGCCAGAGGATCGCGCTCGGAACCGGCCGTGAACAGCGGCCAGGCGACGATCGCGGCGGCGACGAGCCCGAGTACCGCTATTGCCGAAAACGCGCGCGCCGCGCCGAACCGGTAGGCGCGCCACGCCCACAGTGCGAACGCGACGACGACGAGTGTCACCAGCAGCCGCACGACGGCATCGTTGTCGACCTGCGCGCCCAGCACCCACACCAGCCACGCGACGGTCGCGTAGAGAGGAAAGGCCAGGAACTGCTTCAGCCGCTCCATCCATGCACCCGGCTTCGGCAGCATGCGCCGCCAGCCCGGGAACCACGTCAGCAGCACGAACGGCAGCGCCATGCCGAGGCCGAGCGCCACGAACACGAGCAGCGTGAGCGCCGCCGGCTGCGCCAGCGCGAAGCCCAGCGCCGCGCCCATGAACGGCGCCGT
>JBDTNR010000141.1:0-7930 GCA_039933655.1 Betaproteobacteria bacterium
CGCGCGACAATACGCAGCTGCAGGTCGACGGCATCCTGTACTTCCAGGTCACCGATCCCAAGCTCGCGTCGTACGGCTCGTCGAACTACGTGCTGGCGATCACGCAGCTCGCGCAAACGACGCTGCGCAGCATCATCGGCCGGATGGAACTCGACAAGACGTTCGAGGAGCGCGACCAGATCAACGTGCAAGTGGTGTCGGCCCTCGACGAGGCGGCGGCGAGCTGGGGTGTCAAGCTCCTGCGCTACGAGATCAAGGATCTGACGCCACCGGCGGAGATCCTGCGCTCGATGCAGGCGCAGATCACGGCCGAGCGCGAAAAGCGCGCGGTGATCGCCACGTCGGAGGGTCGGCGGCAGGAGCAGATCAACGTCGCGATCGGCGCCGGCGAGGCGGCGATCGCCAAGTCTGAAGGCGACAAGCAGGCCGAGATCAACAACGCGCAGGGCGAAGCGCAGGCGACGCTGCTCAACGCGGAGGCCAACGCCAAGGCCATCCGCCTGATCGCTGACGCCATCGCTGCACCGGGCGGCCTGCAGGCGGTCAACCTCAAGGTCGCCGAGCACTACATCAATGCGTTCGGCCTGCTCGCGCGCACCAACAACACGTTGATCGTGCCGTCGAACGTGTCGGACATGGCCGGGCTCATCGCCACCGCAATGGCGGTGGTCAAGGCCGAGAAGTGACGCCCGCGCACCCGCGGCCTTCGGCGCGTCCGGCGGCACCGGCGATTGCGCCCATGGCCGCCCGTGCCGGACCGTCGCATGTGTCGACGCGATGTCGTCGCGATGTCCGCAACACGGCCGCGCTGTTCGATCAATCGAATCGCGACCGGGCAGCGTCCGCGGAACATCGACGTGCCGCGTGGTTCGTCGTGCTCCGCCGCGGCGTCAGCCATTCGCGTTCGGTGGCATCCTGCACGTCGCTGCAACTTGTCGGCTACGACAATTCTCTTGCATCGACTTCGGGCGAGCGCTATAAACTCGCTCCAGCGCGTGCAGTTTCCGGGACGACGCAGCGTCCGGAAGTTGGCGCATGACGTTGTCGACGCTCAAGTAAACCGTGCACCGGCAGACCCCGCAGTCAAGATCCCGAAAGGAATCGCAGATGAATGTCGTTCGTCCACGCTCGGCGATTGCCGCGCTCGCGGTGGCTTGCGTCATGCTGGGAGCCGGCCTGCCCGCATCCGCGCAGAGGCCGCCGCCGTCGCCGCCGCCGATCATCGTCAATGCCGTCGGCGATCTCGTCGCCAGCACGCTGACCATCAACGGCGCGAATTTCGTTCCCGTGCCGTTGACGATCATGTTGGGCAGCATGGGCCCGCTCACCGTCACCACGGCAACGAGCACGCTGGTGGTCGCCACGCTGCCGCAGGGAGTGGCCGCCGGCACCTATCTTCTTACGATGACGACCGCCAGCGGGGCGCAAGAGGAATTCTGGGTGGCGCTGGGCACCCAAGGGGTGCCTGGTCCGGTCGGTCCCCCCGGGCCGACAGGCGCGACGGGTCCGATGGGCGCTACCGGACCCCCGGGTCCGATCGGGCCCCCGGGTCCGACGGGTACGACAGGGCCGCAAGGCGCGACCGGCGCCATCGGTCCGACGGGTGCGACAGGCGCCAACGGGCCGCCGGGACCGATCGGACCTGCGGGTCCCGTGGGGCCGCAGGGTCCGATGGGCCCGATGGGAACGGTCGCACCGCTCGTAATCGTCAAGGTGGTGGCCACCGCGGGCAATAATTCGATCAACGTGGCCGCGACGGGTCAGGACCTTGTCGGCGTCGACATGTCGGCTGGCACCAACTTCGTGGTGAACCTGCCGCCTTGTGCCGCCGCGGCCACGTCGAAACTACTGATCGTCAAGATCGAGAAGTACAACACGTCGCTGTTCCCCGTGCTCGCGATCGTTCCGAATGGCACCGACAAGATCGACAACCTTGCCTCCGACGTGTTCGGCAATACCGGAGGCGCGCGCAACCTCTACTGCGACGGGACGGGCAACTGGTATGCCCACTAGACGCGCCATGGTCCGTCCGCACCGATCCTCGGCCGTGCGCTTGGTGGTGATCGCTCGAGGTGCCTTCGATGCGTAGCGTGATGCCCGCCGATCCCCGCCGGCGCGCGATGCTCCGGGTCTTCGGCCTGGCAGCGGCGGGTGCGGCAGCGCCGTCGATCGCATGGGGCTTCAGCGGCGCCACGGGCGCATCGCCGCAAGTCGCGACGCTCGCGCGTGCCCGTTCGGACCTGCGCGTGGCGATCCTGTTGCCGGGCTCGCAGTTCGACGGCATTTCGACGGCGGCCGCAGCATTCCGCGACGGGTTCACGCTGGCCGTCGACGGGTCGACGGCGCGGCGCATGTCCGTGCACGTACACGACATCGGCGGCGGCGTCAGCCGTGCAATGGCGTTCGCCCGCGGCCAGCGCGCCGCGCGCGACACCGATGTCGTCGTGGCAATGATGAGTGCGCGTGCTGCGCCATGGATGCAGCAGGACCTCGCGGCCGCCGGGATGCCGCTGATGGTCGCCAACGCGGGTGAGCGCATCGTTCGAAGCGACGCCGTCTCGCCGTCGTTCGTGTACTCGTCGCTGGAGCTTGCGAGCGCCGCGTACGCGTCCGGCCGCTGGGCCGCCGAGCACGCGGGCCGCCGTTGCGCGCTGGCGTGCTCCTATTACGAGAGCGGCTTCGAGATGGTGCCGGCATTTCGGGCGGGCTTCGAGGCAGCAGGCGGAACGATGGTGTACTCCGTTGTAAGCGGCGCACCCAGCGGCACCATTGCCGTCGCTGCGGCCGCACGCGAACTGGCCGAAAGCGACGCCGACGTCGTCGCCGCGTTCTACACCGGCGATGATGCGCGCGAGTTCTTTGCCGCCTACGCGGCGCTCGAACCCGCTCGACGGCGCGTCGTCGTCGCCAGCCCGATGGTGACGGCCGACGAGGCGTTCGGCGTCGAATTGACGAGTGTCGCAGCGTGGTCGCCGGCGCTGCCTGTCGACGCCAACCGTAACTTCGTCGCGTCGTTCGCCGAGCGCTTTTGCCGTATTCCCGATCCGTTCGCGATGCTCGGCTACGAGACCGCCTGCATGGTCCGGGACTCATCGCCCGGCGGCGCGCGGTCGTTGGCCGACGGCCTGCGCCGTAGCGGCTTTGCCGGCACGCGGGGCGCGGTCGCGATGGACGCCCGCACCAATGAGATCCGCACGCCGCTCTTCCTCCGCCGCATCGATGGCAGCGGCGAAGAGTCGCTGACCGAGCTGGTCGCCGCTTCCACGGCCGTGCATCTTGCCGATGCGCTCTGCGAGCAGGGAGGTTGGATCACGTCGTACATGACCGTCTGACGCGCGGGGGTCGTCCTGACGCTCCTGACGCGCCGGCTTCCTTGCCAAAGTCGGCGCCGGACAGCGGCGGGCGGCGCGCGCACAACGGACGGCCAGGCACGTACCGATGGTCCCGATGCAACAGGCAGGACAGTTGCGCGGAGTGGAACTCTTGACCGGGCGAAACATCGAGGGGGTCGGCATCGGCCGGGGCCGGCGATGCCGCGTGCGGCGGACCACCACGCAGTAGCATGCAAACGCAACTTGGTCGTCGACGTAGGCATGACTTGATTGGTATCGTTCTGTCGCGCCACTGACAGGACGGAATTCCCCGCGACGCATGCGGCCTGGCCGGATGCGGCAGCGGATGGGGCGTACTCACCAGCAGTTCGGACGCGAAGGCGTCGAACAGGAGGCATTTCGATGGCAGAACCATTCCTCGGCCAGGTCATCATTGGCGGATTCAATTTTGCACCGCGCGGCTATGCCACGTGCGATGGCCAGTTGTTGTCGATCTCCCAGAACACCGCGCTGTTTTCGCTGCTCGGCACCACGTTCGGCGGCAACGGCCAGACGACGTTCGCGCTGCCCGATCTGCGCGGTCGCGCGCCTCTGCACATGGGGCAGGGGCCGGGACTGAGCGATCGTACCCTGGGGGAGGTCGCTGGCGAGGAGACCCACCAGCTGATCAACACCGAGATGCCGGCGCACAATCACTTGCTGTCGACGAGCAATGCGGGGGGGGCTCTCGGGACGCCGAGCGGCAATTTCCTGGCGGCCAGCAGCAGCAACCAGACGGCGATCTACCGCCCGACGGCCGATGGCTCGGCGCTGAACCCGCAGGCGATCGGCGGCGCCGGCGGCAGCCAGCCGCACAACAACATGCAGCCGTACCTGGTGATGAACTTCAGCATCGCGCTGCAGGGAATCTTCCCGTCCCGCAACTAGGGACGGTGGCGGCCACGCGGCTTCGGCAATGCCGCGATGGGCGCGCGCGCCGGGGTCGCGGTGGCCGCGCCGGAGTCGCCGCCCGCCGCTCGCACCGTGCTCGACCGCTACGGCCCTTACCGGTTTCGCCCGATCGCCGCGGACGACGCCGACTTTGTCCGCGCGCTCTATCAAGCGACACTGCGTTCGCAGATGCCGTTTGGGCAAACCGGACTCAGCGACGCCCAGATCACGGCGTTGATCGATCAGCAGTTCGCCGCCCAGACCGAGCACTACGGCTCGAACTATCCGCATGCCGAAATTTCGATCGTCGAGCACCCTGACGGTCCGGTCGCGCGCCTGATCGTCATCGAGTTCGACGACGAGGTGAGGCTGGGCGACTTGATGGTCGCCCTCGAGCACCGCAAGCGCGGACTTTGCTCCTACATCATGGACCGCTACGTCGAGCTCGGCCTTGCGACCGGGCGACCGATCCATCTGCATGTCGAGAAGATGAATCCGGCCGTGGAACTCTATCGGCGCAAGCACTTCGAGGTCATCGCGGACCTGAACTCGCACTGGCTGATGGCGTACCGGCCCGCGGGTGGATGATGGCCGTCGCGGCGCTAGTTGAACACCGCCTCGTACAACAGGCCGGTTTCACCCGGACCCACCGGGACGATGCTCATCTGAAACTCCCCTATCGTCGGATGATTGAATTCGTAGAGCCCCTGTCGGAGCTGTGGCGCCGACGGCCCACGGAACAGCAGCACGAACGGGTCACGCCGGACATAACCGCTCTTGCCGAGCGCGCGGCCGTCCATCGCTTTCAACTGGACCGGAGTCGCCTCGATCAGCAGGAGGTCGACCGTCTGGCCATCGCGCGCGGCGACGAACGACTCGCCGAGAAAGGGCGAGAACGTCGCGCAAGTCAGGGCGCTGGGGACGGGAACGGCCGGTGGTTCACTCATCGCAATGCCTGTTCACGGGCTGGGGGTGCGCGGCTGCGTTGCATGGCGCGCTGCGATGCGAGTACGCGCATGGACGCAACCCATACGCCGCCAGCCTTGCAGCGCGCGGGACGGCGGACGCGTGAGCAAGGCCCGCCGCGCCAGCGCATCGCGCAATGGCCAAGTTTAGCGCAACTGCCTTGGCCGACGACCGGCGCGGTCGCCCGCTCCGGCAGCGGGTCCCGCATCGAACGCATGATGCGGCGACCAGTTTATTGCGGCGTGCCGTTCGCTGCGTCGCCTGGTACCCGTGGACTCGCCGCCGACTGATTCGCGGGCGTACGTTCCGCTGATCGCGACGTTTCTCGAGTCGATCGGACTGCGCATCCAATGGGGCGAGGTCCCCGACGCTGCGTTCCTTCCGGGCTTGCAGGTGGTTCGCGGTGGATTGCGCATCGATGCGTCCAGGCTCAAGTACCCCGGCGACCTGTTGCACGAGGCAGGACACCTGGCGGGCCTCACGGAGGACGAGCGACAGGCACCTGCCCCTGCCGTCAATCCCGATCCGGGCCTGGAGATGATGGCGCTGGCGTGGTCGTATGCGGCGGCGATCGCGATCGGCTTGCCCCTTCACGTACTGTTCCATCCGGACGGCTACAAGGGAGGCGCCGCGAGCCTCATCGACAACTTCTCGGTCGGCCGGTACGTCGGCACGCCGATGCTGCAGTACTTCGGCCTCGCTTGCGAACCGCGGCGCGCGGCCGAGCTCGGTGTGCCGCCCTACCCGCATATGCTGCATTGGCTGCGGACCTAGCGCCTCCGTACGGGCGCCGCGTGCGCCGGCAGCATGAAACGCGGGCAGCGCCGGCCGGCCGCATGCGGCGGTCACGTCGCGTCGGAGGACTCGGCTTCGAGGCGGGCGATGAGCGCGAGCGAGGTTGGCGTGTTCATCGCCCGTAGCAAGTCGATCATCTGGCGCGTCTGCTGCGGATCGCGCCGGACCGTCGAGTACGCGCACTCGGCGCGCGCGAACCGTTCGCGCAGCCCGTCGTCGACGACGCAGTCGACGACGAGGTGGATGCGGTCGGCGTCGCCGCGATTGGCCACCCGATGCGTGAGGTTGGCATTGATGTACCAGCAGGTCCCTTGCTCCATCGCCACGGGCTCGTCGTCGATGACAAACTCGACGCCCGCATTGGTAAAGACCGGCACGTGCAGGCGCGCCTCGCCGAACTCGAAGGCAAGGTCCGCATCGCGATGCGGCTTGATCGCGGACCCGCGCCTCAGGCTCAGCAGCCGCGCGGACATCACGGGGCAGCCGAGCGAGTCGATAAAGCGCGCGATGGCGGGACACTGCGCGAGCAGTGCCGTCGCACGGTACTGCGCGGGTTGGGCGCCGAGGGCGAAAGGCAGCGCCTCGTCGACATTCCCGGCAATGGACCGGAGGGGCAGTACCGTCCATCCGCCGTCATGGTGAGCGCGCTGGAAATGCGGGCTCCACCAGTCGGGCAGCGCGGCGACGTCGTGCTGCAGCGCTGCAACGTCGACCGGCACCTCCAGCCTGGCGCAGCGCAACACGTTCATGCGCGGGCGCCCGACATGCCGGAGTCGATGATGGCCGGCGGGCGGCGCGCCCTGTCTTGACGCGAGGTCGTCCACGAAGGCGCCCGCCAGGTGCCGAATGCGCACGCCTTCGCCAACGCCGAACGATCGCGCATCAAACGTACCGCCGCCCAAGGAGCGAAACCCGCATTCGACGAGTATTTGCGATGAATTGCGTGGCGTCAATCGGCGCGCGCTTCGCTCCAACGGCTTCGCCCTGACGGATGCAGGTCCGCACTACAATGTTTGCGGGACCAGCGTGGGAGGCCGCCCGTCGAGCGGCCTTTCGATGCTGCCCAAGCTGCCTCGCGGCGCCGCGCGCGGCGGGTGGTCATTGCGCCCGGCGCACCAATCTTCGTATCGCGTGGACAGGAGAACGCATGGAACTCGAGGGGAGCACATTCATCGTCACCGGCGGCGCGTCGGGACTGGGCGCCGCGACCGTCAGGAAGCTGGTTGCCGGCGGCGGCAACGCGGTGATCGCGGACCTGAAAGAACGCGAGGGTCACGCGCTGGCAGCGGAACTGGGCAAGTACGCGACGTTCGTGCGGACGGACGTGGCGGACGAGGCGAGCGCCGGCGGTGCCGTCGCGCACGCGGTGGCCACGTTCGGCGGCGTGCATGGCCTCGTCGGCTGCGCGGGAATCGTCCACGGCGAGAAGGTGCTCGGCAAGGAAGCGCCGCATTCGCTCGCGGGCTTCGCGCGCACGATCAACGTGAATCTCGTCGGCATGTTCAACATGCTGCGGCTTGCTGCGGACGCCATGAGCAAGGGCCAGCCGAACGGCGAGGGCGAGCGCGGCGTCATCGTCAACACGGCGTCGGTGGCCGCCTACGACGGGCAGATCGGTCAGGCCGCCTACGCGGCGTCGAAGGGCGGCATCGTCGGCATGACGCTGCCGATCGCGCGGGAGCTGGCGCGCCATGGCATCCGCGTGATGACGATCGCGCCGGGCATCTTCCACACGCCGATGATGGACAGCCTCGCGCCGGACGTGCAGCAGGCGCTGGGCAAGATGGTGCCGTTTCCGCCGCGGCTCGGCCGGCCGGAGGAGTTCGCGTCGCTGGTCGCGGAGATCGTCCGCAATCCGATGCTGAACGGCGAGGTCATCAGGCTCGACGGGGCGATCCGGATGGCGC
>JBDTNR010000142.1:0-7884 GCA_039933655.1 Betaproteobacteria bacterium
GCGTCGTCGCGCAGCAGTTCGAGTCGGGCTTCTGGTTCAAGCAGGACCTGACGTTCGTCAACATCCGCACGGTGCTGTCCGACATGACGCTCGTCGGCGTGCGTATCTACGAATTCGATCGCGACCTGCGGCTGACGGCGGTGCGCAGCGCGGAATCGGGGAAGTTCGCGGGCGACGGCCGGTGGAACCTCGAGCAGGTCAAGGTCACTGCGCTAACCCGCGATTCGGCGACCGTGTCGTCGACGCCGACGTGGGTCTGGCAATCGGTGCTACAGCCATCGATCCTGACCGTGTACCAGGTCGCGCCGGAGCGCCTCGCGCTGTCCACGCTGTACGACAATATCCGCGTGCTCGACCGCAATGCGCAGAAGACGTCGCGGTTCGAGATCGCCTTCTGGTCGAAGGTGCTCTATCCGGTGGCCGTATTGGTGATGATGATGCTCGCGCTGCCGTTCGCGCAGTTCCAACGGCGCGCGGGCGGCGTGGGCTTTCGCATCTTCTCCGGCACGATGCTCGGACTTTCGTTCTGGCTGATCGAACGGCTATTTTCGTACCTCGGCGTGCTGAACGACTGGCCGCCGCTGTTCTCGGCGGCGTTTCCGCTGGTCGCGTTCACCGCGCTGGCCGTGGGCATGCAGTACTACGTCGAGAAGCGTTAGTCAGCGCCGCCCCCGTCAGGGTCCGCGCGGACCGTCGTCACGGCGGGAATCGTCCGGGGCACAAGCCTCGCAATCGGTCCGGAACACCGAGAAGAAGCGCAGGTAGAGGGCCACGCCCACCGGGAGGAACAGCAGCCACAGCACCTCGTATGCGCCCAGCCGCGGCAACTCGTCGCGCCACCAGGCGAGCGCGATCGTGCCCGATTGCAGCAATGCGACGAACAGCATGATGAAAAGCGCGAATCTGGCTGCCGCGCGCCAGAGGACCGACCGTGTCGATGGGAGGTCAGGCATCAAAGTAGTCCGGATGACGTTGCGCGATCGTCCGCGCGAGCGCCAGATTGCGGGCGAGGTGCGAAGACAGCCTCGCCTCCGCCGCCTCGACGGTGCCGCTGCGCACGGCGCGCGCGATGGCGCGGTGATCGGCGATCGCCTGGCGCGCGCTGCCGAGCTCCGGTAACGCGATCGCGCGTATGCGGTGATGCAGATCGCGCGCCCGCGCCACCACCTGCCAGACGCCCGGCAACCCGCTGGCCTCCACCAGCGCCCGGTGAAAGCGCGCGTCGGCATCCATCGCGGCCGCGAGTTCGGCGCCCGCGATCGCCGCTTCCTGCAGGTCGACGACCGCCGTCAATGCGCGCGCCACCTGCGCGCGGTCGGCGCGTTCCACGACACGACGCAGCACCGCGCATTCGACCGCTTCGCGGACGAACAAGGCCTCCTCGATGCGCGCCAGCGCCATCCGCGCGACGTAGGTGCCGCGTTGCGGGCGTATCTCGATCAGCCGTTCGTCCGCGAGGCGCAGCAGCGCTTCGCGGACGGGCGTCCGGCTGGTGCCGAAACGCTCGGCGATATCGGCTTCCGCCAATGCCGCGCCGGGTACGAGCTGCACTTCGAGAATCGCCTGCCGCAACCAGGCGTGAATGCGCGCGCTTTCGAACGGGCGCCCGGGATTTCCGTCCACCGTCGGCGTGCGCGCGCGGCCGGTGGCGGCCGCCAATGCGCTCACCGGTGTCTCCTGTCGCAGGCCGTTGCTTCGGCACGGATCATGACGCGCCTCCCGCCTGCCGTATGCTCCAGCGTCGGTCGCGCACCGCGGCAATCGCCGCCGCCTTGGCATCGGACAGGTAGCCGTACCGGTTGATCCATAGCGGCAACCCTGTCGCGGCCGCGATCTCGTAGCGCGCGACGACGTCGGGAAGCGGCCCGTAGCTGTGGACGAACGCAGTGATCGGCACGGCGCCCGCCGCCGTCGCCGCCGCGTGCAGTTTCGCGCGCTGTGCCTCGCGTCCCACCGGATGCGCTTCGGACGGCTCGGGATAGCGCAAGCGCGCGCCGTCGACAAGACCGTCGGTGAAGCCAAAGCGCAACGCCACGGCGGCGGTGACGGCGTCCACCGCGGCCGGCGGCGCGTCGCCGACGAGATCGCGCGCCCAGTAGCGCGCGATCATCGGCCAGTGCATCGTGTAAAGCTTGATGCCGATGCGGTCGGCCACACCGTCGAGATCGCCGATGGGAAACCCCGACATCGCGCTGAAGGGCCGCGGAAACGCCTGCGGCTCGAGGCGCCGGCGCGGGCCGGGAACCCGGTCCAGCGCCGCGCGGACAGCGCGCAGCAGCGCGCTCGCGGCTTTGCACTTTGCGGTGAAAAGCGGCGCCAGCGGTCCGCCGCTTCCCGTCAACGCCGACCACCCCGCCACGTCGAGCGCCGCACCCGCGGCCACCGCGCCGTCCGCCGCATGCGCCTGCGCCGCAGCGCGGACGCCGGCAAGCCAGGCGAGCGCATCGCGCGCAACGACCTGCGGGTCGTGGCCCGCGGCGGACATGAGCGCCGTTGCCGCCGGATTGAAATCGAACAACGCGCTGCGCAGGTCGTACGGCGGGTACTCGGGCCAATCGAGCCGAAACCCCGCGACCCGGGGGTAGCGCTGCGCGAGTTCCGCCACCAGCGCGGCCGTATATGCGACGACATCGGCGCTGGCGAGCGATGCATTGCGATCGACCCGCGCCGCGTGCAACGCGCCGTCGGGACCGACACATTGGTCCTTCGCAACGGCGCCGGAGAACTGGACGCGATAGCCGGGCGGACTTGCCGCCATGACCTGCAGGTAGACGTCGAGTCCCCGCGCGGACGCGGCGGACAGCACGCTGTCGAGCAGGCCGGCGTGGCGCGTCGTGAGCGCCGACGGCGGCGACGGCTGGTAACGCATGCCTTCATACAGCGCACGATCGTGGAGAAAGGCCGGCGCCGTGCGCACCCACAACTCGGTGCGGCCGAAAAGCGCGCGGTCGAGCGGGCGCACGCGCCCCGCCTCGCCATCGGCGGGCGGTTCGCGGCCGCCTTCACCGTCCGGCGCCACCTCCAGCACATACGGACTGGTGGCGATGGCCGTGGCGCCCATCGCCTGGATGCGATCCAGCACGGGCGCGATGCCCTCGCACTGGAACCACTCGGGCATGACGGTAACGCCGAGCGGCGGATGGGGTGGCATGGTCTCGATCGTCGCGTCGTCCGGTGGCGAAAGGCGGCCAACGGCAATTGCCGGCCCTCGACTTGTCGACTAGTATATTAGTCCACTTCCCTGCCCGCCGCCCACAAGGTCGAATGCCCATGACGCGCCCCTTCCCGTCCGCTTGCTCCCCGGCCTTCACATCGCTCGCCCGTGCCGCCGCGTTGTTTGCCACCGTCGCGTTCGCCGGCCTCGCCGTTGCGCAGGAGCCGTTCCCGTCGCGTCCTGTCCGGCTCATCGTTCCCGTCGCGGCCGGTGGCGGCATCGACACCGCGTTCCGCGCGATCGCGCCCGCGTGGTCCGAGCAGCTGGGCCAGCAGATCGTCGTCGAGAACAAGCCGGGTGGAGGACAGATCCTCGGCAGCGATCTCGTGGCCAAGGCGAAGCCCGACGGCTACACGCTGCTCGGCGCCGGCGTGCCGATCGCCTTCAACACCGCGCTCGGTCGCAAGCTGCCCTACGATGCGCTGAAGGATTTCACGCCGCTGTCGCTCGTCGTCAGCCAGCCACTGCTGATCGTCGTCAATCCGTCGGTGCCGGTGAAGTCGATGGCGGAACTCGTCGCGTACGCCAAGGCGCAGAAACAGCCGCTGCAGTACACGACCGGCGGCATCGGCAGCTACGGTCACCTGTGGTGGGAGATGTTCCGCTCGCGCCAGGGCATTGCCGGCGAGCACATCGCCTACAACGGCATCGCGCCGGCGCTGAAGGACGTGATGGGCGGCCAGGTGCCGCTGCTGATCGATGCGATCGTGCCGTCGGGCGCGCAGGTGCAGGCCGGCAGCGTGCGCGGACTGGCGATCGTTTCGGCACAGCGGGCGCGGTCGCTGCCCGCGCTGCCGACGTTGACGGAGCAGGGCTTCGGCGGCTTCGATGCCGCGCCGTTCTATGGTGTGCTGGGGCCGGCAGGAATGGACGCTGCGGTGACGCAAAAGCTCAATGCATCGCTGACCAAGGCGCTGGCCACACCTGCCGTCCGCGACAAGCTGCAGGAACTGGGCTTCGATGTCATCGGCAGCACGCCCGACGCGTATGCGAAACTGATCCGCGACGAAATCGACCGCTGGTCGAAGGTCGTGCGCGAGCAGAAAATCAAGGTCGAATGACGCGCCGTCAGGGCGACTGCACGCCTCGCGTCGCGAGCCGGATCCGGTATAGCGACGTCGACGCGGCGATGTAGAGGACGTCCCGGGCGGGTCCGCCGAACGTCACGTTGCCCACTTTCTCGGGCACGTGGATCTTGCCGAGCAGCGTGCCGTCGGGATGCAACACCTGCACGCTGTCCTGCGAGCTCGTGTAGACGAACCCATTCGCATCCACGCGAAATCCGTCCGGCACCCCCGGTGCGACGTCGGCGAACTTGCGGCCGTCGAGGAGATTGCGTCCGCCGACGACGTCGAACACGAACAGGCAATGGTTACCGGTCGCCTCGCGATCCAGCGCCGCCGACGTGTCCGACACGTAGAGCAGCGATTCATCGGGCGAGAACGCCAGGCCGTTGGGCTCGATCGGCAGATCCGCTACCGGATCAAGTTCGCCGGTGCGCGGATCGAAGCGGAACACGTAGCAATCGCCGATCTCCGACTCGCCACCGTGGCCCTCCTCCGGAATGATCAATCCGTACGGGGGATCGGTGAACCAGATCGTGCCGTCGGACTTGACGACGATGTCGTTCGGCGCGTTGAGCCGCTTGCCCTGCCAGCGGTCGACGACGATCTGCTGGCCGCTGCCGTCTGGCCGCGTGCGGAACACGGCGCGCAGGCCATGCGAGCAATGCAGCAGCGATCCGTCGAGGTCGCGCGTATGGCCGTTGGTGAATTCGACGCGCTCGCGCCACACGGTCATGCCGTCGCGTTGCGACCAGCGCAGCATGCGATCGTTGGGAATGTCGCTCCACAGGACGCTGTCGTCCTCGGCCAGCCACACCGGACCCTCGCTCCAGCGCGCACCGGTGGCGAGGCGCTCGAGCGCGGGCGCGCCAGCGAACACGGGACTCAGGCGATCGTCGAACGCTTCGAGCGTCGTGGCTGCGATCGTCGTCATCGTGCGGATTCTACCGATAGTCGCGCCGGAACCCGGACCGCACTGCCCATCCGGTCCGCGGAGATTCGACACTTCTGCTCGGGCCGGTCGCAAAGTTCCTGTCGCTGGTTGATCTCGAGCCGCAGTCGCGCAGCGGACGATGGCGAACGTCAGCGTTCAAGCACGTCGGGAGCGGAGCGCTCGCCGGCCTCGGCAGCCGCGGCACGCGCGCCGATCGCGTGGGCGAGCCCCGGAAAGATGACGGCATGCACGGGGGTGAGCGCATGCCAGTAGATCAGGCCCGGCGCCCCGGCCGGGTGGAAGTGGGCCGTCACGATGATCTTCGTATGCGCGGCGTCATGCGGCTGTACGTGGAATTCGAGGACCGCGGATCCGGGCAGCTTCATTTCCGCCAGCAGCGTCAGGCGGCGGCCGGGATCCAGCGCCACCACGCGCCAGAAGTCCACCGTGTCGCCGACAACCAGGTCCCGGGGATCGCGACGGCCGCGGCGCAGGCCACTGCCGCCGGCCAGTTGGTCGAAGCGGCCGCGCACGCGCCAGAGGGCGTCGAGATAGTAGTAACCGTTGTCGCCGCCGATCGCGACCACTTCGCGCCACACCGCGGCCGCCGAAGCGTGTGCCACCGATTCGCCGCGCATGCTCTTCGCATAGAAGGCAAACTCCGGGCGATTCTGGCGATGGAGCATGGAGCCTTCGTTCCAGCGGCCGGATGTCTGCCCGTCGCGCTCCGCGGCAAGCGCGGCTTCCGCGGCCGCGCGATATGACTTGAGCGAAAGTGGGATGAGCGAACGGATCGCGGCATCGTCGGCGAGCACGTCGTGCTCGAGGCCCTCGATCAGCGCGCGCGCAACATTGGTGGGAACGGCCGTGACCAGGTTGAGCCAGTACGACGACAACTTGGGCGTCAGCACCGGCACCGGCAGGATCAGCGGACGCCGGCCGACCAGCGCACCGAACTGCCGCATGAGGTCTTCGTACGTCAGCACTTCCGGACCGCCCGCGTCATAGATCCCGCCCGCCGCTTCGGCCAGCCGCGGCAGGCGCGCCAGGTATTCGAGAATGTCATCCAGCGCGATGGGCTGCGAGCGGGACCGTACCCATCGCGGCGTCAGCATGCCGGGCAAATGGAAGACAAGGTCGCGGATGACCTCGAATGCCGCGGAGCCCGGGCCGATGATGATCCCGGCACGGACCTCGGTCACCGGAACCGGACCCTCGCGCAGGATCGCGCCAGTCTCGCCGCGCGACGCGAGATGCGCGGAATTGCCGCCCGTCGGTTGCAGCCCGCCGAGATAGACGATGCGCGTGACGCCGGCGCGCGCCGCGGCATCGCGAAAGTTCGCCGCCGCCACGCTGTCGATCCGCGGGAAATCGGGACCCGCGGCCATCGAATGCACGAGGTAGTAGGCGATCTCGATCCCGGCCAGCGCGCGATCGAGGCTCGCGGGATCGAGCGCATCGGCAGCGACGATTTCGACATCGGTCCATCCGCGCGCCTCGAGCACCTCGCGGCGTCGCGCCGCTGCGCGGACATGGAAGCCGCGGCCCGCCAGCCACGGCACGAGGTTGGTGCCGACATATCCGCTGGCACCCATCACCAGGACGAGCGGTGGCTTGGAAAAATTCATGTCACTCATGGGCGACTGCTCTGCGCGTAATGGTTATTTGTCCTGGACAAAACTATTCTGCCCGCGCATCTTACCTTGAATTGCCCCCCGGCCCGCCCAGAGGGGTCAACACGACCGCGGCGGCGTAACCGGAGCAGTGCCCGCTTGGACGCCATCGATGCGACACGACGAAACGGGCTCGCCATCGCGGGGCGCGCAGTTCCGCGCGAATCGAGTGTGTCGCGGGGACGAACGCACCGGCCTGGCGGTCGCCGGCGACTGCGCGAGCGGCCGCCCATCACGCCGGTATCGAGCGCCGACCATCGTACAACCGGCACGCTGCCGTGGAAGCGAAACACTGCTGCATTCGCCTCGCGCCGAAGCGCTGCCCCAGGACGATAAAAAAGCCCGGCGCGAAGCCGGGCTTTTCGTTACCGCGAACGGGACGCGCGTCAGGCTGCGACAGGCTCGCTCGCCACGACGTACGCGTACTTGTTCTGCTTCGGACCTTTGACGCGGAAGGCGACGTTGCCGTCGACCAGCGCGAACAGCGTGAAGTCCTTGCCCATGCCGACGTTGACGCCGGGATGGATCACCGTGCCGCGCTGCCGGACAATGATCCCGCCCGCGCGGATCGTTTCGCCGCCGTACACTTTAGTGCCGAGCCGCTTCGCCTGGGAGTCGCGGCCGTTGCGCGAACTGCCGCCTGCTTTTTTATGTGCCATTTTCTCGTGTCCTCAGATTCCGATCAGCCGACGATCGCTTCGATCTTGAGTTCGGTGTAGTTTTGCCGATGGCCCTGGTGCTTCTGGTAGTGCTTGCGGCGGCGCATCTTGAAAATCTTCACCTTTTCGCCGCGACCGTGCGCGACAACCGTTGCCTTGACCGTCGCGCCGGCGACGGTGGGTTGACCCAGACGGACGCTTTCGCCTTCTCCGACCATCAACACCTGATCGAGGATCACTTCCGCGCCCACGTCCGCCGGTATCTGTTCTACTTTGAGTTTTTCGCCGATGGCAACCTTGTACTGCTTGCCGCCGGTTTTTATGACCGCGTACATGAGAG
>JBDTNR010000143.1:0-7877 GCA_039933655.1 Betaproteobacteria bacterium
GTACGCCCGCCGGGCCGTCCCAAGGGCGAATACCGGAGTGCGCAGCACGAAGGTGCACCAATGAGCGTCCAGCCGATGTCGTCCCGTGGACCTCGTGCGCGCGCCGGCGCTGCGCTGACCGTGGCGTTGTGCGTGCTGCTCGCCGCGTGCGTGACGCTCACCGAGGCGCCGCGGGCGCTGATCTCCGAGCCCGGCCGCATCGCGGCGATGACGCTGCCGTGCCCGGCCGCCGCGACGGCGGCGCGGACCGCCGCCGCCGCGCAGAGCAGCGAAGGCGCCGTCGATCCTGCCGCGATCCGCGTCGTCACCTGGAACATCCACAAGCAAGGCGACACCGGCTGGGCGCGGGACCTGACGCGGTTCACCGCCGGCAACGACATCTTGCTGCTGCAGGAGGTCACGCTGCGCGACGATGTGCAGCAGATTCTTGAGGCGGCACGGCTGCGCTGGATCATGGCGAGTTCGTTCACGTATGGCGGCGCCGACATCGGCGTGCTCACGGCGACCCGTGCCATCCCCGTCGCCAACTGCACGCAGCGCGTCGTCGAGCCGCTGTTGCGGTTGCCGAAATCGTCGATCATCACGTGGCTCAAGCTCTCCGGCACCCGCACCACCCTCGCCGTCGCCAATGTGCACGCGATCAACTTCTCGCTGTCGCTGGGAACGTACGAGGAGCAGCTGGCGGCGCTCTTCGGCGCGCTGGCCGCACACGACGGACCGATCATCGTCGGCGGGGATCTCAACACGTGGACGCGCGCGCGGCAGGACGCCGTGCGCGCCTTCGCCACCCGCCTGCGGCTCGTCGAGATTCCGTTCGCGGAGGACCAGCGGACGCTGTTCCTCGGCAACCAGGTCGATCACCTGCTGGTGCGCGGCCTCACCGTGATTTCGGCAGAGGCGATCCCCGTGCGCTCGTCCGACCACAATCCGGTGGCCGCGGTGCTGCGGTTCGCGCCGTAAGCTTGAAAAAACGGCTAGCGCGGCGTGTTGTCGTTCACGCCGGTGACGATTTCGCGCAATTCCATCCGCCGGCGCCAGATGTCGATCAGTGCGATGGCGACGGCGAGGATCAGCGGTCCCAGCACGATGCCGGTGGTGCCGAATGCGAACAGGCCGCCCATCGCCCCGATGAAGATCGGCACCGTGTGCATCTGCAGCCGGTTCTTCATCAGCACCGGGTAGAGGAAGTTGTCGATGAGGCCGATGACGATCGAGCCCCACAAAAACAGGACAAGCGCCTTTTCCCAATGACCGTCGAGCAGCAGGAACAGGGTGGCCGGCAGCCACACGACGGCGGCGCCGAGGATGGGCAGCACCGCCAGCAGCGCCATCATCGACCCCCACAGGAGCGGCGCCGGAAGGCCCAGCCACCAGAACATGAGGCCGCCGAGCGTGCCCTGCACCACCGCGACCACGAGCGTGCCGTAAACGACAGCGGCGATCATGTCGCGGACCTTGTGCGTCACCTGCGCGGTTTCCACCGCGGCAAGCGGCACCAGATGCTGCAGCGCGCCCAATATCCGCCACTTGTCACGCAGGAAGAAGAACAGCAGGAAGAACGTGATCATCACCGTTACGGCGAGCTCGACGCCGTTGGCGACGGCGTCCTGCACGCCCTTGGCCACCCCTCCCGACGCCTGCTTGACCTGCCCCTTCACGTCGACCTCGCGGTCGACCCATTCGCGCAGCGGCGCGAGGCTCGGAAACTGGTTGATCGCGCGATTCCAGCGCTCGCCGTCCATCAGGTTGCGCAGGGAGTCGGCGCTGGCGATCGCCTCCTTGCCGACTTCGCGCGCGAGCAGCGCCGCCGGGACCGCGAGGATCACGGTGACGGCCACGACAGCGAGCGCCGCGGCGGCGTTGGGCCAGGCGGGCATTCGGCGCAGCAGGCGTTCGTGCCACGGATGCGCGATGACCGCCCACACGACCGCCCATGTCAGCGCCGGAACGAAGGGCTTGACGAGCAGCCAGACGAGCCAGCCGACGAGAACGCTGACGGCGACCAGAACGAAGGCGAGGATGCGTTCCCGGGTGAGCAGGTTGTCGTGCTTTGCCGCCATAGCCGTCCCCGTCGAGGTGGCGGTCCCTGGTGGTTGCCGCACCGGCCCGCATTATGCAGCGGTGTCGCCGCGAGCGACAGGGGCGTTGCGCGCGGCGCGTCCTGATGCTGCGCCGCGGGTCGCGGCCTGCGTCTCCGGGCCAATGCAGTCGGGCGCGAAAATGGCGCTAACATCGGAGCCCTGACATCGGCAGGGCGGCGCGGCGGCACGAGTCCCGCGCGACCGGCATCGCGGAGTGGCCGCGGCAGGTCGTTGCACGTCATGCCCGAGCATAGGAGGCGTTGGATGAACACGAGCAGTCGGCCCATGGTCTGGATGATGATGTTCTGCGTCGCGCTTCTCGCCGCATGCGGGAAGTCGGAACCGCCGCCGCCGCCGAAGGTGGAGCCGCCCAAGGCTGCCGCGCCGGCCGTCACCCCCGAGTTGCAACGGCTTGCCGCCGAGGTGTACGTCTTCGCGTATCCGATGGTCGTCACCGCCCTGACGCGCGAGGGCAATCAGGCGGACGGGTTGAACACCTTTCGCCACACGCGGACCATTCCCGACGCCGCAACCGTCGACACGGCGAACCCCAACGCGGACTTCCTCTATTCGCAGGCCTGGCTCGATCTGGCCAGCGGTCCTGTGTTCCTGTCGGTGCCGGACACGCGCGGCCGCTACTACCTGCTGGCGCTGCTCGACGCGTGGACCAACGTGGCGGCGTCGATCGGCAAGCGGACGACCACCACCGAGAAGCGCGAGTTCGCCATCGTCGGACCGCGGTGGAAAGGCAAGTTGCCGGAAGGCGTCGTTGAAGTGCGGTCACCAACCGAACTCGCATGGATCTTCGGCCGCACGGCGGTCGGAGGAAAGGCGGACCTCGCAGCCGCAACCAAGCTCCAGGACCAGTTCCGCCTGAAGGCCGCGGCCACGGGCGGCAAGCGCGATGCGAAGGCTGCGGCGGCGGCGGCCGCACCCACGGCGTCCACCCTCGCGCCACGCGAGCAGATCGCCCAGATGGACGCGGCGACGTTCTTCACGCGCGTCGCGATGCTGCTGCCGGGCAATCCGCTCGCCAAGGACGACGCGCCGATGGCGGAGAAAATCCAGAAGCTGGGGCTGGTCGCGGGCCAGCCGTTCGACGCCACAAAGCTCGACCCCGTGTCGCGCTCCAGCGTCGAGGAAGGCGCCAAGTCGGCACTCAACGCCATCGCGACGGCGGCAAAGGGGTCGGGCAGCGCCGACATCAGGAACGGCTGGCGCGTCGACCGCGCGCTCGGCCGCTGGGGCACCGAGTATGGCCGCCGCGCCGTCGCCGCCTGGATCGGGCTAGGCCTCAATGCGCCGGAAGATGCAATCTTCATGTCCACGCCGCTCGACGGAGCCGGGCACCGGCTGGACGGCGCGAACCGCTACGTGCTGCACTTCGACGCCGGCAAGCTGCCGCCCGCCGACGGCTTCTGGTCGCTCAGCCTGTACAACGCCGAGCAGCGGTTCGTCGCCAATCCGGCCAGCCGCTTTCATCTCGGCAGCGAGGACCGGCTGACGATGAATCCCGACGGATCGCTCGACATCCACATCCAGAAGGACAATCCCGGCAAAGGCAAGGACACGAACTGGCTGCCGGCGCCCGCCGGCAGCTTCAACGTGATCCTGCGCATCTACTGGCCAAAGCAGGAGGTCATCGACGGGCATTGGAACACGCCCGGAATTCGCCGCGCGACCTGATGGCCGTGCGCGGATGCGCATTCCGTTTCCCGACCTACTCGCGACGAGGCGCGGCCGCCTGACGGCGTTCTTCCTGCTATACGTCACCGAGGGCATTCCGCTCGGCTTCACTGCAGTCGCGATCGCCACGCAGATGCGGCGCCAGGGCTTGGGGCCGGTGGCCATCGGCGCCTTCGTCGGCTCGCTGTATCTGCCGTGGGCGTTCAAGTGGATCGCCGGCCCCTTCGTCGACACCTTTTCGTCGGACCGCTTCGGCCGGCGGCGGCTGTGGATACTGCTGACGCAGATCGGCATGATGGCGACGCTGCTGGCGGCGATGCCGGTCGACTTCGCCGCCAACCTCGGGCTCTTCACGCTGATCATCCTGCTGCACAACGCGTTCGCGGCCACGCAGGACGTCGCGATCGACGCGCTCGCCGTCGGCGTGCTGCCGGAGCACGAACGCGGGCTCGCCAATGGCTACATGTTCGCCGGCGCGTCGATTGGCCAGGCGATCGGCGGCGCGGGCGTGCTGTTCCTCACCGCGGTGCTCCCGTTCGCGACGACGTACCTGTTCGTCATCGGCGCGATCCTGATGGTGACGGTGTTCGTCGTGCTGCCGCTCAAGGAGCCGCCGGGACCGCCGCCGATCGCGTCCGATCACGGCGCGCTGGCCGCGGCGCTGGCCGACCTCGCGCGCTTCATCCGCGAAGCGTGGCGGGCGTTCACCGGCTCGCGCGCCGCTCTCGTCGGCGTAGTCGTCTCGCTGCTGCCGGCCGGCGCCTACGCGCTGTCGCTCGCGCTGCAGTCGAACCTCGCCGTCGAACTCGGCATGACCGACAACTCGATCGCGCAACTGAACCTCGCGTCGACGATCGTCTTCGCGTTCGCCTGCGTCGCCGGCGGCTGGCTGTCCGACCGCTACGGCCGCCGCCGGATGCTGGCGCTCTTCGTCTTCCTCACGGTGGTACCGACGCTGTTGCTCGCGTGGAAAATGCAGCAGGTATCGTGGATCATGCCGATCGACGTCAACGCGGCGAATCGCCCGCAGCCACCCGCCGCGCTCGTCACCGCGTTCTGGGCGGCGACGATCGCCTTCAACGTCTTCCAGGGCCTGTACTACGGCGTGCGCTCGGCGCTGTTCATGGACGTGACCACGCGCGCGGTCGCCGCGACGCAGTTCACCGCGTACATGGCGATGGCGAACCTCGTCATCAGCTACACATCGTGGTGGCAGGGACTGTCGATCGTCAGCTGGGGCTATCCAGTGACGCTCGCGCTCGACGCGGCGTTTGGGCTCGTCATGGTGTTCCTGCTGCCGTTGATGGCGCCGAAACGTGGCGCTGGAACCCCGGATGTCGTGACAGTCGAGGCCGCCGCGCCGCGCGCCGGACATTAGCCGCGTGGGCGCTGTCCCGCCGGCGCGCAAGCGCAAGGGGCGCCCGGCCGGCGGCCCCACGCGCGGCGCCGGCCCGGGTCCGCCAGCGGGGTGCGGATCACGGACTGACCAGGATCAACGCGGGTACCGAGTCCGCCCCGTAGAATTGGCGACCTCTCATGCTCAGTTTCCTGCCTCCGTTCATCCGCGGCGTCGTGGCCGCATCGTTGCTCGCGCTCAACACGCTGTTCTGGTGCGCGCTGCTGTTCGCCTTCGCGTTGGTCAAGCTGATCGTTCCGGCGCAGCCCGTGCGCGCCGCCGTCGACCGCGTGCTGAACGGAATCGCCACGCGGTGGGTCGCCGGCAACAGCGCGTGGATGCACCTCACGCAACGCACGCAGTGGGATGTCGAGGGGATCGACCAGCTGCCGTACCGCGGCTGGTACATGGTGAATTGCAATCATCAATCGTGGGTCGATATCCTGGTGCTGCAGCACCTGCTGAACCGGCGCATTCCGATGCTCAAGTTCTTCCTGAAGCAGCAGCTCATCTATGTGCCGGTCATCGGCCTCGCGTGGTGGGCGCTCGACTTTCCGTTCATGCGCCGCCACTCCGATGCCGAACTGAAGCGCCATCCGGAAAAGCGGTTCGACGACATCGAGGCCACGCGCCGGGCCTGCGAGAAATTCGCGCTGGTGCCGACCAGCGTGATGAACTTCGCGGAAGGCACGCGCTTCACCCCCGCCAAGCACCGCGCGCAACGCTCGCCCTACCGGCACCTGCTGAAGCCCAAGGCCGGCGCGCTCGCGATGGCGCTGGGGGCCCTTGGCGACAGGTTCGATTCGCTGCTCGACGTCACGATCGTCTATCCGGAGAGTGCGCCGACGTTCTGGCACTTCCTCTGCGGCAACACGCGCAGGATCATCGTGCGCGCGCGCCGGATGCCCATTCCGCACGAGTTCCGCGGCGGCGACTACGCGCGCGATCCCAAGTACCGCAAGGCCTTCCAGCACTGGCTGCAGACGCTCTGGGAACAAAAGGACCTGGCGATCGCCGCGCTTCTGACCGAGGAGCCAGGGTGAATCGCGGTGCGGGCGGTACAATGCGACCCCCATCCCTTTCCAGGAGGCCGCAATGACGATTTCCATGTACCAGGCGTCGGTGCCCGTGTTCGCGCGCGGGCTCTCGAACCTGAAAACCATTCTGGCCAAAGGCGCCGCGCACGCGGCGGCGAAGAAGATCGACGAGAGCGTGTTCGTCAACGCCCGCCTCTACCCCGACATGCTGCCGTTCGCGCGCCAGGTGCACATCGCCACCGATTTCGCGCGCGGCACGGTCGCACGCTTGAGCGGCTCCGAGCCACCGAAGTGGGACGACACCGAAACGACGTTCGCGGAACTGATTGCGCGCGTCGAGCGGACGATCGAGGCGGTGAATTCGTTCGCTGCCGCGCAAGTGGACGGCTCGGAAGCGCGCCCGGTCACGCGACAGGTCCGCGGCGAGCCGAAGACGTTCACCGGCATCAACTACCTGCTGCAGTATTCGATGCCGAACTTCTACTTCCACATGACGACCGCGTACGCGATCCTCCGCAGCCACGGCGTCGAGGTCGGCAAGGGCGATTTCATCGGCAAGCTCGACTGAACGCGCTGTTTCGTCACTGGCGCGCGGCCAGGAGTGCCGCGCGCCATGCGGCGTGGATGCTCTCCAGCGTCCACACGCGGTAGTGCAGCTGCGACAGCGCGAGGGAATCGGTCAGCAGCAGCGACTTTTCCGGTGCCGACAGCGCCTGCGGTCCCTGCGCCAGCGCGTATTCGACCAGTGTCCGCCGCTGTTCGCGCACCGCCGGGGGCAACCCGGGGCGAGCAGCAAAGAGGGTGGCCATCATCGCGTTCAAGCTGGGGTCGACCACCGCATCCACCCACGTGGGCGGTATACCCGTTTCGCGCGAGTATTGCTGCGTGGCGGCGATTTCCGGCGGCGGCGGCGTCTCCTCCGGAATCAGGAACAGCCCATGGCGGCGCAGGCGCCCGCCGAGCGATGCGCGGCTCGTGTAGACCGACACCGGGATCGACAGGATCAGCGCGCCCGCGACCGGCAGGAGCCACCAGAGGAACGCCGGGTTGAGCCAGTAGACACCCGCCGCCCACACGACGCCAAACGCCGTGTGCAGGCCGTGGCGACCGATGGCCTCGCGCCATGACGTCTGCGCGTCCTCGCGCGGCGGCGATTTCCACTGCACCGACCAGCCGGCCAGCGCCATTACGACGAAGCGCGTGTGGAACAACATGCGGATCGGCGCGAGAAGCGCGGACGCCAGGATCTCGCCGGCTACGCTGGTGACGAGCCTCGCCTCGCCGCCGTAGCGGTAGCTGCGACTCGGGCGCACCAGGCACACGCTCAGCAGCTTCGGCAGGAACAGCAGCATCGCGGTGCCGGCGACGAGGCTCAGCGCCCATTCCGGCCGCCATTCCGGCCAGATGGGAAAGAGCTGGTTCGGCGCGGTGAAGTACTGCGGCGGCACGAGCGAATGGAAGGCGAGCTGCAGGGTGGACAAGAGCAGGAACAGGAACCACAGCGGCGCCGAAAGGTACGCCATCACGCCGGTCATGAAGACGACGCGATGCGCCGGATGCAGTCCCTTCGCGAGGAACAGGCGCGCGTTCATCAGGTTGCCCTGGCACCACCGGCGGTCGCGCTTCAGCTCGTCGATCAGGTTTGGCGGCATCTCCTCGTAGCTGCCGGGCAGGTCG
>JBDTNR010000144.1:0-7841 GCA_039933655.1 Betaproteobacteria bacterium
CTCGGCCACGTCCTGCACGTGCCGCAGCCAATTGTCGATGAGCCCGAGCGGCTTGCCCTGCCATGCCGCGCGGATGCCGCCGCAGCCGTAGTGACCGACGACGATCACATGCTCGACGTGCAGCACGTCCACGGCGTACTGCAGCACCGACAGGCAGTTGAGATCGGTGTGGACGACGACGTTGGCCACGTTGCGGTGGACGAACAGTTCGCCGGGCAACAGGTCGACGATCTCGTTGGCGGGTACGCGGCTGTCGGAACAGCCGATCCAGAGGTAGCGGGGATTCTGCTGCGCGGCGAGCTTGCGGAAGAAATCCGGCTTTTCCGCGTGGACGCTTTCGGACCAGAGGCGGTTCTTTTCGATCAGGTGCTTCAGGGAAGACATCGTGACGGTCGCCTTGGTGGGCAAAGTGTCGATGATACCGGCACCTTTCGCGCATTGTTGACCGCGCCTCCCGCCGGTAGACTCGACCCGAGCACCACGGGAGCGACGATGCGTCTGCCCGATGCAATCCGCCGGCGGGGATTTAGGCGCTGGTACGAACGCCAGCTATATGAAAGTCACGCGTATCTCGTCACGGGGCTGCTGGCGCTCATCATGATGGCGATCGCCATCGAGGTGATCCAGTTCCGCCACTCGTTGCCGGGCTTCGTGGCGCTGTTGGCGATCGGCGCCGCCGGCGGCATGGTGTGCATCTACTCGTGGCGACAATTCACGTTCCTGCTGTTTCGCGCCGAGTACGTCGCCGAGCGCGCCACCTGCCCTTCCTGCCACGTCCATGGACGGATCGTCGTCGATGCTGCCGAGGATGTTCCGGAAACGATGATCGGCTGCACGCTCGACGTGCATTGCCGCCAGTGCGGCCACTGCTGGAGCATCCGCTGACGCTCTGTGCGGATGACCACAACGAAATAGTGGATAAATGCTAGCCTGAATTCTAAGCAGGAACAACGAGTTAGGCCGCATCCGCGCCGCAAATGGCACGGATTCGAAATGACAATTGGCTTTGCCGACAGCCGACCACTATCTTCTCGTTGTGCGGCGCACCAAACTTGCGCCCAAGGCGCCAAACGCCGGATCAATCACCACGCAGGAGACCCCATGCAAAACGGTGCAGTCATGACCAATGTGAAGTTTTACGAACTTGGCCGCCGCGGCAAACCCGTCGCGACGATCGAGGCCGGCGACCTCGCCGAACCCTCTGGCCGCTCGGTGTGGCGCCAGATCGCCGACTTCGTCGTCGCCTTCGTCGAGGTGGCGCAGGAGGCGCGCGCCATGCAGACGCGCATGCTCGGTCACGGACGTTACCGGCGTTTCGGCGAATCGTGATTCGCGTCGCGTACCGGTAAAGGGATCCCAATGAACGAAGCCACACGCAATTTCGACATGCACGTCATCGAGTCCACGCCGTGGGCGCGGAATGCCCGCAAGACCGTCCCGTTGCGCTTGGGCTGGCGCCCCGTTCTCCGCCACCTGTCCGCCATTGTCGCGATGCTCGCGTTCGCGGTGGCGATCGTCGCGCTACGGTTCGCGACTTCCGTGGAGGCGGTCTTCGATCCGGGCCTTGCCGGAGCGGTGTCCGCCGTGGCCGCCCTGGTCGGCGTTGCCGCGGTGGCCGGCGTCAACATCCCGGACGGCGAGGCGTCCTGAGGCCCGTCGCGCGCTAGCGAAGCAGCGCCAGCACCAGCCCGCCCGCCCCCGATCCAAGGATGACCGGGATGACGTGCGCCTGGTAGCGGAATAGCGCCACCGTCGCCGCGACGCCGATCGCCACGGCAACCGCGTCGAGCCCCGTCGTCGCGATGGCCGGTTGCCAGCCTCCCGGCCAGAACACGTGCCATGCGAAGAACACGGCAAGGTTCACGATCACTCCGACCACTGCCGCAGTGATGGCGGTGAGCGGCGCGCTGAAGCGCAACTGGCCGTGCGTCGACTCGATCAGCGGACCGCCGGCCAGGATGAACAGGAACGACGGCAGGAACGTGAACAGCGTCACCACCGCCGCCGCGATGGCGCCGGCGAACGGCAGCAGGCCGGGGCCGAACAGTTCCTTCGTCCAGCCGCCGACGAAACCGACGAACGCGACAACCATGATCAGCGGACCGGGCGTCGATTCTCCTAGCGCAAGCCCGTCGATCATCTGTTGGGGCGTCAACCATCCGAACGTCTCCACGGCCCCCTGATAGACATAGGGCAGCACCGCATACGCGCCGCCGAACGTCAGCAGCGCCGCCTTGGTGAAGAACCACCCCATCTGCGCCAGCGTGGACTCAGCACCCCAGAGCGCGGCGAGCGTTCCGAGCGCGAGGGCCCACAGCGCGACGAACGCCACGCATACGGTCACCAGCCGTCGCCAGCGAAACTTCGCATGCGCAGGCGTGGGAGTGTCGTCGTCGATCAGCGCCGGGGGCCGCGCAACGCTCGGGGCGCCTGTGGCTGCGGCGTGGCCGCGGGCCAGCGAAAAAATCCTCGGCGCGATGTGGCCGCCGATTGCGCCGACCACTCCGGCGGCGAGGACGATGAGCGGAAACGGCAACTGGAGCGCGAAGATCGCGACGAAGGCTGCGGCGGCGATCGCCCATAGCAACGGATGCCGCAGCGTGCGTGAACCGATTCGCCACGCCGCATGCAGCACGATCGCCACCACCGCGGGTTTGACCCCGTACAGGATGCCCGCGACCGCCGGCACGTCGCCATACGCCATGTAGAGCCATGACAGCGCGACGAGCAGCAGCAACGACGGCAGCACGAACAGCCCGCCGGCCACGAAACCACCCCACGTGCGGTGCAGCAGCCAGCCGATGTACGTCGCGAGTTGCTGCGCCTCCGGCCCCGGCAGCACCATGCAGTAGTTGAGGGCGTGCAGGAAACGCGCCTCGGAGATCCAGCGCTTCTCGTCGACGAGCTCGCGATGCATGATGGCGATCTGCCCGGCGGGACCGCCAAAGCTGATGCAGCCCAGGCGCAGCCAGTAGCGGAACGCTTCGGACCTGGTCGGTGCTCGCGGCGCATGGCCGCTGCCGGCATCGTCGTCGTGCGCCGCCGTCCCCCCCGGACCCGGTGTCGCACCGAAGGCCACTGCCTACACCAATCCCTCGAGCAATTGCACGTCCACCGTTTCGCCCGCCGCCACGTTGCCGACGGCGGTGCCGAGCACGATAAAGCAGTTCGCCTGCGACATCGACGACAGGATGCCCGAGCCCTGATCGCCCGTCGTGCGCACTTCCCAGCCGCCGCCCGCCGCGGGCGCCAGAATGCCGCGCTGGAACTCCGTGCGTCCGGGCGCCTTCCTGATCGGCGTCCCCAGCGTGGCGGTGAACGTCGGCAGCGGCGCGACCTCGCGACGTCCCTGCAGCACGAGCAGCGCGTCGCGGACGAACTGGTAGAAGGTCACCATTACCGCCACCGGATTGCCGGGCAGCCCGAAGAAGTGCGCGCTGCCGATCCTTCCGAACGCAAGCGGCCGTCCGGGCTTCATCGCGATCTTCCAGAACAGCACCTCGCCCAGCTTGTCGAGCAACTGCTTCACGTAGTCGGCCTCGCCGACGGAAACGCCACCCGACGTGATGACGACGTCGGCATTGGCGGCGGCTGTGGCGAATGCGCGCTCCAGCACGTCGGGCGCGTCCGGCACGACGCCCATGTCGATCACGTCGCAGCCGAGCCGCGCCAGCATGCCGTACAGCGTGTAGCGATTGCTGTCGTAGATCTCCCCGGCGCCGAGCGGCGTTCCGATTGGGCGCAGTTCGTCGCCCGTCGAGAAGAACGCGACCCGCAGGCGGCGGAACACGTTGACCTCGTTGATGCCGAGCGACGCGATCACGCCGAGCTCGGCGGGACGCACCGGCGCTCCGCTGCGCAACACGACTTGGCCGACCTTCAGGTCCTCGCCCGCAAAACGCCGGTTCTGCCCGGCGCGCGCGACTGCGCCCGCGGCCACGCGGACACCGTCCGCGGTTTCCGTCGCGCGTTCCTGCATCACGACGGTGTCGGCGCCCTGCGGCATCACGCCGCCGGTGAAGATGCGCACCGCCTCGCCCGCGCTGACCGCGCGACCGCAGGGCTTGCCGGCGAACGAGTCGCCGATGCGCTGCAGCACCGTATCGCCGTCCGTCGCGACATCGGCGAAGCGTATGGCCCAGCCGTCCATCGCCGAGTTGTCGTGACCGGGTACTGCGATCGGCGATACGATGTCGTCGGCGAGAATCCGGTTCAGCGCGAAGCGGATATGCACGCGTTCCTTCGCGGTCACCGGCGTCAGGAATTGCCGGATCAGCGCGCGGGCGCTGTCCACGGCCATCGAGTTCGGATCGTAGTCGTCGGCGCACGAAACCTCGTGCAGCGTCTTCGCGGCGGTCATGGTGGTGTCCGGGGTTCGTCGAACCGTGATTTTAGGCCGAGCGCCGGCCGTTCGAGCAGGTGCCACGACATGGCAGCCACAACGAGCGTCAGCGGCAGTGACATGGCGAACAGTCCCGATGGGTCCAGTCCCGGAAGGCGCTGCATCAGCAGCTGCTGCAACGGGAACGAATAGACGTACAGGCCGTAGGAATAGTCACCGATGCGGCTGAAAGCCCGCCATTGCAGCCGCGGATGGTACGCGGCCACCAGCACCACATAGGCGAGCAGCGGCGCGAACAGCGCGCCACGCGGCCAGCCGCCGGGGTTCCACGCCACCGCCACGACCGCGGCCGCTGCACCGGCGAGCGACACCGGGATTGCCGCGCGCCACACCCACGCGAGCGACCCCAGCCCGAACAGCAGCGCCAGCTCGCGCACGACGACGTCGTTCGGCGCCAGCGGAAACCAGTCGGGCCGCACGGCAAAGAGCACCACCAGCGCCGCGAACGACGCGAGCCATGCGCGGCGCCGCGCGAGCAGCCCCAGCACGCCCGCAACCAGCACGGCGACGTAGAGACGCAATTCGATCGGCAGCGTCCACAACGAGCCGTTGACGTCGTGCGGAAACGGGTTGGAGGGGAAGGCGCCGGGCAACCGATAGACGATCTCCCAGCCAAGCGCCACGCGCCACGCGTAGTCGAGCGTCTGCGTATGGCGAAGGAATTCGTCCCACGTATGCGTGCTCGACAATCCGGCGAGCACGATCGTGAACAGCGTGGCCGCCACCAGCGCCGGATAGATTCGCAGCGCGCGCGCGGCGACGAACGGCACCGCCGCGCGCCGCGCGAGCCAGCTCTGGGTGACGAGGAAGCCGGAAATCACGAAAAAAATCTTCACGCCCAGCACGCCGAAGTTGAGCTCGGGAGCGAGTTTCCACAGCGGCTCGCTCGTCCAGCGGCCGGTCAGCGCGAAGCTGTGGAACAGCACGACGAAGGAGGCCGCCGAAAGCCGCAGCAACTGGAAGTTGTTGTCGCGGCCGTGCGCGAGTTCGGCGAGCCGCGGCATCATGCGCGGGTGCCTGCGATCACGGTGCGCGCGTCGCTGCAGCCAGTTCGTCGGCGGTATTGATGTTGCGGAATGCCGCCTCTTGGTCGTCGAAGGCAACGGCGGCCACGCGCAACGTTGCGTACCACGCGTCGATCTTGCGGCCGCCGTCGCGCAGGAATGTCGTGAGGTGCGGCAGCACCGCGCATTCGACCAGCGCGAACACCGGGTGCGGCTGTGCGAACGTGTGCGCGACGGCGAGTTGCGCGCCGTCGCGCGCCATGCCTTCAGCCAGCCGCGCGACGAGATCGAGCGGCAGGAACGGCGAATCGCAGGGCGCCGTCGCCACATAGGCGCTGGTCGCGCGGGTCATGCCGGCGTGCAAACCCGCGAGCGGACCCGCGAAGCCGCCGACGTCGTCGGCGACGACCGGATAGCCAAAGACCGCATAGCGCAGGGCGTTCTGGTTGGCGTTGATGACGAGCGCGCCGACCTGCGGCGCGAGCCGCGCGATCACGTGTTCGACCATCGGCCGTCCCGCCAACGGCACCAGGCCCTTGTCGACGCCGCCCATCCGCCGGCCCATGCCGCCGGCAAGCACGATGCCGGTGACGTCGCTCGGCCTGATCACGTTCGCGCAGCGGCGGCAGCCGCAAGCGTGGGGGTCGAGGTTCGCGCCGCCGGGCCGTCCCAAGGCGCGCACAGCGCCCCCTTGGGGGGCAGCGCAGCGGCGGCAGCCGCAAGCGTGGGGGTGGTCACCCCGGGATCTCTCGCAACGCCGGCAACCACTCCGCGTGTTCTGCGTAGAACGCGTGGACGGTCGGCGCGCGATCCACCGGCTCGTCGAACGCCGCCAGCACGACGTGCGTCTCGCCGGGCCAGCGTGCCGATTCGAAGAACAGCTTGTTGCCGCAGAGGCGGCAGAACCGCCGATACGTCTGCGGCGACGATTCGTGCGTGGCAAGGCCGTCGGCGCCGGCGGTGACGCGGACCTGGCCGGACGGAAACCCGACCCATGTGACAAACGCCGCGCCGTGCGCGCGGCGGCAGCTCGCGCAGTGGCAATGCGCGCAGAAGCGCGACGGAAACGAGGCGACGAAGCGGACGTGGCCGCAGTGACAGCCTCCGCTCGCAGTACTCGGTGCCGTCATGTCCGCACGAAGCGCTGCGTGCCGGTGAACAGCAGATAGTGCTTGTTCATCGCGCGGCCGATCATCGTGAGGCCAACCTTCTGCGCGATCTCGAATCCCATCTGCGTGAGTCCCGAGCGCGACACGAGGAAGGGAATGCCCATCTGCGCGGCCTTGATCACCATTTCCGACGTCAGGCGTCCGGTCGTGTAGAAGATCTTGTCGCCGCCGTCGAGGCGGTCGAGCCACATGCGGCCGGCGATCGCATCGACGGCGTTGTGGCGGCCCACGTCCTCGACGAACATGAGGATTTCCGCGCCATCGGGACTGTTGGACGCCAGTGCGCAGCCGTGCACGGCGCCGGCCTGCTTGTAGATCGTCTCGTGCACGCGCACGCGATCGAGCAGGTCGTACAGCGTCGACTGCGTCAGCGTCGCGCCATCGGGCAGCCGCACGCTGTCGATCTCGTCCATCAGGTCGCCGAACACGGTGCCCTGGCCGCAGCCCGTCGTCTTCGTGCGCTTCGCCGTCTTGGCCTCGAGGTCCGCCAGCCCGTGCCGCGTATTGATCGCGCAGGCGTTGCACTCCCAATCGACCTGTACCGACACGATCTCCTCGATCGAATGGACGAGCCGCTGGTTGCGCAGGTAGCCGATCGCCAGCGCCTCCGGCGCGCCGCCCAATGTCATCAGCGTCAGCAACTCCTGTTTGTCGACATAAATCGTCAGCGGATGCTCGCCGGCCACGGGCACGTCGCGCGTTTCGCCCTTTTCGTCGATCGAAGGAATGCTGAAGGTCGCCGGCCGCGCGGAATCGGTGAGCAGTGGCCGGTAAGGCTCTGGCCTCAGTTGAAAATTGTCAGTTGACAGTTGCATTGGTGTTTTCATGGCGGTGCATCAAGTACCGGGGTTCGAAGAGTTACGAAGAGCGAGATCGCCACTGGGTCCACGTTGACTCTCGAAAACGCTGCATCGGCGCTAGATGCGCCGCCACCGAGGACACCGCCGCCTCTGTCAACTGACAAATGACTTCTGATCCCTGTCATCCACCGATGTAGCTCATCTCGACCTTCGGCGACCGTACGGTGCTCGCCGTGCGGATCTCCGAGTAGCGGTCGGCGCGCTGCCGCCAGATCGCCGCGACCGCGCGGTGCAACGCTTCGTCGTCGCGGCCGCCGCGCAGCAGGTCGCGCAGATCGAAGCCCTCGTCGGCGAACAGGCACGTGTAGAGCTTGCCTTCGGTGGACAGCCGCGCGCGCGTGCAATCGCGGCAAAAGGCCTGCGTCACCGATGCGATGACGCCAATCTCGCCGCCGCCGTCGGCATA
>JBDTNR010000145.1:0-7836 GCA_039933655.1 Betaproteobacteria bacterium
CCTGACTCCTGACTCCTGACTCCTGACTCCTGACTCCTGACTCCTGACTCCTGAATGCGCCAGCTCATCATCGACACCGAAACGACCGGACTCGATCCGAAGCAGGGACATCGCATCATCGAGTTCGCGGCGCTGGAACTGGTCGACCGCCGCCCCACCGGCCGCAGCCTGCACCTGCACTTCGACCCGGAGCGCGAGATCGACGCCGGCGCCACCGAAGTGCACGGCATGACGTGGGACGACTTGAAGTCCCGCCGCAAGTTCCGTGACCACGCGGAGGAGATCCTTGAGTTCACGCGCGGCGCCGTATGGGTGATCCACAACGCACCGTTCGACGTGGGGTTCCTAAACGGCGAGTTCGAGCGCGCCACACTCCCCGCCTGCGCCGCGGTGCATGGCGGCCTGATCGACACGCTGGTGCTCGCGCGCGAGGCCTTTCCCGGCACGCGCAACAGCCTCGATGCGCTGTGCGAGCGCTTCGGCGTCGCCAATGCGCACCGCACGCTGCACGGCGCGCTGCTCGACGCGCAGCTGCTGGCCGAGGTCTACCTCGCGATGACGCGCGGTCAGGAAACGCTGACGATCGACATGGGCGGGCCGCCCAAACTGGTCGTTGTGCGTGCCGGCGCGCAGGGCGAGCGGGGGGCGCTTATCGTGCTCGCGCCGACGGCGGAGGAGCAGGCGGCGCATGCCGCGTACCTCGCGGCGCTGGACCAGGAGTCGCGCGGCCGCTGCCTGTGGCTGCACGGCGTGGCGGCGGCCTGAACGCCGGGAACGGCACGTTCACGGCGCCGTAACGAACTGCTGCGATACTGATGGAGTCTTCCACCAAGCCGACCTTCGTTCCGCAGGCCAGCACGTATGGCATCGAAGGCGCCGCCCCCCCCGTCGTGCCGCCTCCCGCCGTCGTCCCCATCAATCGCGAGCTCTCGCTGCTCGAGTTCAACCGGCGGGTGCTCGCGCTGGCGGAGGACCCGGAGGTGCCGCTGCTCGAGCGGCTGCGTTTCCTTTGCATCGTCGGCAGCAATCTCGACGAATACTTCGAGATCCGTGTGGCCGGCGTGAAGGAGCAGCTGCGGGCCAAGGTGCCGCCGCCGGGAATGACGCTGCCGGAGGCGCGCGAGCTGGCCACCCGCATGGGCGACGAGGCGCGGACGCTGATCGCGCACCAGTATCGCGTGCTCAACCAACAGGTGCTGCCGGCGCTTGCCGATGCGGGCGTTCGGCTCGTACGCCGCACGGAGTTCACGCGTGCGGAGCGCGAATGGGCAGCCCACTATTTCGCACAGGAGGTGCGGCCGCTGCTTACGCCGATCGGGCTCGATCCCGCACATCCGTTTCCGCAGGTCGTCAACAAGAGCCTCAACTTCGTCATCGAGCTCTCCGGCAACGATGCGTTCGGCCGCGCCACGGGCATCGCGATCGTCAAGGCGCCGCGCGTGCTGCCGCGCGTCATCAAGCTGCCGCCCGAGGTCGCGGGCGACGACCACGCGTTCGTCATGCTGTCGTCCATCATCCACGCGCATCTGGCGGAGCTGTTCCCGGGACGCGATGTCGTCTCGTATTCACAGTTCCGGGTCACCCGCGACGCGGACCTGTGGATCGACGAGGAAGAGGTCAAGAACCTGCGACAGGCTTTGCAGGGGGAGTTGCCGCAGCGGCAGTTCGGCTCCGCTGTGCGCCTCGAGGTGGCCGCGGAGTGTCCGCCGCCGCTCGCGCAGTTCCTGCTGACGCAGTTCGGCTTAGCCGAGGCCGATCTCTACCGTTGCGACGGCCCCGTCAACATCGCGCGGCTCTCGTCGCTGATCGAGCAGGTCGGCATCGAGGCGCTGACGTACGAGGCGTTTGTGCCGGGACTGCCCGATCGCCTGCGCGACGCCCCCGACATCCTGGCCGCGATCCGCGAGCACGACATCCTGCTGCATCATCCCTACGAGTCGTTCGAGCCGGTCGTCGAGTTCATTCGCCGCGCGGCGGACGATGCCGACGTCGTCGCGATCAAGCAGACCGTCTACCGCACCGGCGTCAACTCGGTGCTGATGGAAGCCCTGATCGAGGCGGCGCGCCGCGGCAAGGAGGTGACGGTCGTCGTCGAGCTGATGGCGCGCTTCGACGAGGAGGCGAACATCAACTGGGCGGAGCGGCTGGAGCGCGCCGGCGCGCAGGTCGTCTACGGCGTGTTCGGCTTGAAGACGCACGCGAAAATGGCGCTGCTGATCCGTCGCGAGCGCGACGGCCGCGGTGGCACACGCCTCGTTCCCTATGCGCACCTGGGCACCGGCAACTATCATCCGCGGACCACGCGCCTGTACACCGACTTCGGACTGCTGACCGCCGATCCCGACATCTGTGCCGACGTGAACGAAGTCTTCCTGCACATCACGAGCCTGGCGCGCGCCGGGCGGCTGAAGCGGCTGCTGTTGGCGCCGTTCACGATGCACCGGCGGGTGCTCGAACTCATTCGCCGCGAAACGCGCAATGCTCAGGACGGCAAGCCGGCGCGGATCGTCGCCAAGATGAACGCGCTGGTCGAGGAAGGCGTGATCCGCGCGCTGTACGCGGCGTCCGCCGCCGGTGTGTCGATCGAGCTCATCGTGCGCGGCGCCTGCGCGCTGCGGCCCGGCGTGGCGGGCGTGTCGGAGAACATCCGCGTGCGCTCGATCCTCGGCCGCTTTCTCGAGCATCATCGCATCTGGTACTTCGAGAATGACGGGGCGCCCGACGTCTGGCTCGCGTCGGCGGACTGGATGGGGCGCAACCTGTTCCGGCGCGTGGAGGTGGCGTTTCCCGTCCGCGATCCCGCGCTGCGCAAGCGCGTGGTGGACGAGGGATTGAAAATCTATCTCGCCGACAATCGCCAGGCCTGGGAACTCGACGCCCAGGGTCGCTGGTCCAAGGTCAAGCCGCGGCGGCGGGCAAAGCGCCGCTGCGCGCAGGACGAACTGCTCGCGCGGCTTTCCGATACCGACGAACCGGAATAAGCGAAAACATGGACCTCATACTCTGGCGGCACTGCGAGGCGGAACCCGGTGAACCGGATCTCGGGCGCCGGCTCACGTCCAAAGGTGTGAAGCAGTCCGAACGGATGGCGGCGTGGCTCGACGCGCATCTGCCCGACACTTGCCGCATTCTCGTCTCCCCGGCGGATCGCGCGCAGCAGACGGCGCTGGCGCTGCAGCGCAAGTTCAAGACGGTGCCGGAACTGGCGCCAGGCGCGTCGGTGGCGTCCGTGCTGGCCGCCGTGAACTGGCCGGAGTCGCGGGAGCCCGTGCTGGTGGTCGGGCATCAGCCCACGATCGGCGCCGTCGCGTCGTTCCTGCTGTCCGGCGAGGAGGCCTACTGGTCGGTGCGCAAGGGCGCCGTCTGGTGGCTCACCAATCGCGCCAAGGACGGCGGGGCGGCCGTCGTGCTGAAGGTCGTGCAGGGCCCCGATTTCGTCTGACGGTTGCGCGGCGGGCGCCGCCTCCGTGTCAGCGGATCGCGCGCCACGGGCGGCCGAGCGATTTCCACTCCTGGTACTCGATCCCCAGCAAGTGCGCCGTCAGCGGATGCGCCTTCAGCCAGCGCTTGGCGATGCCGAACTTGATCGTGCGGCCGACCTCGAGGCCGATCCGCGGCCCGTCGATCGCGCGGCGGGCGTGGTGAAACAGGACGGCGAGTCGCAATACGAGCACCTGGACGGCGATGTCCGCGTTGCCCAGCAGCTCCGCCATCTTCGACAGTCCGCCGCGACAGCCCAGCACGAGTTGCGCTAGCTGCCGCTGCTCCTGCGCCGAGAACCCCGGCATGTCGGCGTTCTCGAGAATGTAGGCGCCGTGCTTGTGATAGCCGATGTGCGAGACCGTGTAGCCGAGTTCGTGGAGCAGGCCGGCCCATGCGACGCGCTGGGCGGCCTCCGGGTCGGGATTCGGCGCCGCGCGCAAATACATCGCCTTGGCCATCGCCGCCACGCGCTGCGCGTGTGCGCGGTCGATGTGATAGCGCTCCGTCAGGCTCTCCACCGTCACCGCGCGACTGTCGCCCTTGCCCGTGCGACCCAGCAGGTCGTACAGGACGCCGAGCCGCAGTGCGCCCCCGACCGGATTGATTCGCGGCACGTCGAGCTCGGCGATCGCCGCGGACATGATCGCGAAGCCACCGGCCAGCACTGGCGCGCGTTCCGGCTTGACGCCGGCGATCTGCAGCCGCGAAAGGCGGCCGGCGCTGATCATTCGCTTGCGCAGGCGGGCCAATCCGTCGCGGGTGATGCCGCCGGCGGACCAGCCGTTCTCCTCAAGGATCGCCGCGAGCGCCAGGGCGGTGCCCGAGGACGCGAACGCTTCCCGCCAATGCTCGGGGCCGAACTCGCGCGCGATGGCCTCGATTTCCGCGCGCGCGTGTGTCTCGGCCGCGGCAAAGGCCTCGGCGCGAAGGTCGCCCGCGGGGAAGAAGCGCTTCGACATGCTGACGCACCCGAGCTTCAGCGACTCGAGGCGCTCTGGCGTCATGTTGCGGCCAATGATGAATTCCGTCGAGCCGCCTCCGATGTCGATGACGAGGCGCGGTTGGGCCGATGCCGGCAGCACATGGGAGACACCGAGGTAGATGAGTCGCGCCTCCTCGTGGCCACCGATGATGTCGATCGGGAAGCCGAGTGCCGCCTCCGCCTGCGGCAGGAAACTGCCGGCGTTCTTCGCAACGCGAAACGTGTTGGTGGCCACTGCGCGCACGCCCGACGGATGCAATCCCGACAGGCGTTCGCGAAAGCGTGCTAGGCAGGCAAGCGCGGCCTTGCGGGCCGCAAGGGTCAGGTTGCCCTTGTCGTCGATGCCGGCGCCAAAGCGGATTGTTTCGCGCCATGTGTCGAGCCGGAATATCTGGTCGCCTTCGACGCGGCCGATCTCCAGCCGGAAGCTGTTCGAGCCCAGGTCGACGACGGCGAGTGTCGCCGGATGGGCGTGGGATTTCAACGAACGGGCGAGGGCGCGCAGCATTGAAGTGGTGTGCATCGCAAGGCGATGGGCCGGCGCGAAGCCTAGCACGGGCAAAAGAATGACGGTCAGACTCGCGTTTTTTTGCGCGGCGCAAAGAATGTGAGTCCGTAACCCTAGGGGTCAGAGCCGTAATTGTCGGCCGCGTATTGACCCTAGGGGTCAGAGCCACATTTGTCGGCCGCGCATTCGTTCTGACCCCTAGGGTCCCTAGAGTCAGACAATTGCGGCTCTGACCCCTAGGGTCAGTCGGCCGCGTATTCGCTCTGACTCCTAAGGTCAGACAATTACGGCTCTGACCCCTAGGGTCCCCTAGGGTCCGATTAACCCCCCGGTCCCCCGTGCCGGGCATTCCTGCTAACCTCTTTGCGCTATGGCGATCGACTACCTGCAGAAAATCCTGACCGCGAAGGTTTACGACGTGGCGAGCGAGTCGGCGCTCGACGTGGCCACGACGCTTTCGCGGCGACTCCGCAACCGCGTGCTGCTGAAGCGCGAGGACCAGCAATCAGTGTTCTCGTTCAAGTTGCGCGGCGCGTACAACAAGATGGCGCACCTGACGGTGGCGGAGCGCGCGAAAGGCGTCATCGCCGCCTCCGCCGGCAATCACGCGCAGGGTGTCGCGCTGGCCGCGCAGCGCATGGGCTGCCGCGCGACGATCGTGATGCCAATGACGACGCCGCATATCAAGATCGCCGCGGTGGAGGCGCGCGGCGCGGCCGTCGTGCTGCACGGCGACTCCTACAGCGACGCGTATGAAGAAGCGCAGCGGCTGCAGAAAAACAGCGGCGCGGCGTTTGTCCACCCCTACGACGACCCCGACGTCATCGCCGGCCAGGGCACGATCGGCATGGAGATCCTGCGCCAGTGCCAGGGCCCGATCGACGCCATCTTCGTCGCCGTCGGCGGCGGCGGGCTGATCTCGGGCATCGCGGCCTACGTGAAGCACGTGCGGCCCGAGATCAAGGTGATCGGCGTGCAGCCGGTCGACTCCGATGCGATGACGCGGTCGCTCGCGGCCGGACGCCGCGTGACGCTCCCCCACGTCGGCCTGTTCGCCGACGGCGTGGCCGTCAAGCAGGTGGGCAAGGAGACGTTTCGGCTCGCGCGGCTGTACGTCGACGAGATGATCACCGTGGACACCGATGCGACCTGTGCGGCGATCAAGGACGTGTTCGAGGACACGCGCTCGATCCTCGAACCCGCCGGAGCGTTGTCGGTGGCCGGCGTCAAGGCCTGGTGCGAGCGCCATCGCGTCCGCGACCACACGTTCGTCGCGATCGCCTGCGGCGCGAACATGAACTTCGACCGCCTGCGCTTCGTCGCCGAACGCGCCGAGCTGGGCGAGGCGCGCGAGGCGATCTTCGCCGTGACGATCCCCGAGCGTCCCGGCAGCTTCCGCGAGTTCTGCGGCCTTCTGGGCAACCGCAACGTCACCGAGTTCAACTATCGCTATTCGAACGCGTCGGTGGCGCACCTCTTCGTCGGCGTCGAAGTGGCCGACCGGCGGGCCACGGCCGCATTGCTGGCGTCGTTTCGCAAGCATGGCATCGAGGCTTACGACCTGTCGGACAACGAGATGGCCAAGCTGCACGTCCGGCATCTGGTCGGCGGTCACGCGCCGGAGGCGGAGCACGAGATCCTCTACCGCTTCGAGTTTCCCGAGCGTCCGGGCGCCTTGCTGCGCTTCCTGGACAGCATGAGCGCCGGCTGGAACATCAGCCTCTTCCACTATCGCAACCATGGCGCCGATTACGGGCGCGTACTGGTCGGGATGCAGGTTCCACCGTCCGACAAGGCAGATTTCCGGCGGTTTCTCGATCGTCTTGGCTACACGTACGTTGACGAATCCGCGAATCCGGCCTACCGGCTGTTTCTTGGCCGCTGACGGCGGTTTGGCTTCGACGCCACACGGCATTCCTTGCCGCAACACGGCACTTTTCCGGCTCGAAATTTTCTGCAGTGTGGCTTTTTTTGCGAATTGGGCCCGGCAAGCGTATTCCGGCAAGCTTTATGCTCTAGGCACAACGCTTGTGCCGTGGCAGACTTGAACACGACAAGTGCGGGCGCCAATGGGCGCGCCGCTACTGCAGTCGGATGGGGCAGGGGACATCACGTGGCAGAACAGATCCCGTTGCAGGGCGTAAAGGTGATGGTGATCGACGATTCGAACACGATTCGCCGCAGTGCGGAAATCTTCCTGCTGCAGGCCGGCTGCACGGTAATCCTCGCCGAGGACGGCTTCGACGCGCTGGCCAAGATCGCCGATCACCAGCCCGACCTCGTCTTTGTCGACATCATGATGCCGCGCCTCGATGGCTACCAGACGTGCGCGCTCATCAAGAAGAGCACCAAGTTCCAGCGGACGCCGGTCATCATGCTGTCGTCGAAGGACGGCCTTTTCGACCGCGCCCGAGGACGGATGGTGGGATCGGACCAGTACCTTACCAAGCCGTTCACCAAAGAGAGCCTCCTAAAGACCGTGGCCGCGCACGTGAACCGTGCGGCCGCGTGAGCGAAGGAGGCCCGAAGGACGTCCGCGCGTCGACGTTGGCGCGCGAATTTGTCGGGGCGAAAGAACAGGGTAGGAAAATGGCAATCCGCAAAATACTTATCGTCGACGATTCGCCGACCGAGCGGCATGTGCTGAACGACATGCTGACGAAGTCCGGTTTCGAGGTGGTGGCGAGCGACAACGGCGAGGACGCCATCCTGAAGGCGAAGTCGCTCAAGCCCGACCTCATCCTGATGGACGTGGTGATGCCGGGATTGAACGGCTTCCAGGCCACGCGCGCGATCAGCCGCGACCCTGACACCCGGTCCATCCCGATCATTCTCTGCACGTCGAAGAGCCAGGAGACGGACA
>JBDTNR010000146.1:0-7808 GCA_039933655.1 Betaproteobacteria bacterium
TGATCAGCGACAGCTGGTCCTGCGTGTCGAGGATCTGGAAGAGCTGCGGCAGGTTCGCCTCGCGGTGATGGGCGCGCAGCATGCGGTTGCAGAGCCCGTGGAACGTGCCGACCCACATCCCGCGCGTGTTGACCGGTGTCAGCGCGGACAGCCGCAGCATCATTTCCTTCGCCGCCTTGTTCGTGAACGTGACGGCGAGGATCGACAGCGGGCCCGCCTGCCCCGTCGCGAGCAGCCAGGCGATCCGCGTCGTCAGCACGCGCGTCTTCCCGCTGCCCGCCCCGGCGAGGATCAGCGCCGACGCGTGGGGCAGCGTCACCGCCGCCAGTTGCTCGGGATTCAGGTTTTCCAGGAGTTTGGACGACATGCGCGGCGATCGAGCGAAAGGTGGATGATACCGGGGTCGGGAGGCGGGATCGGATACGCCTTGCGCAAGCGCCGGCGGCCTGGCGCCGAACACGCGATCCGCCCACGTTTGGCAACGGCGCCGCGCCCGCCCGTTATAATCGCGCGCACTCGCCAAACCGCCGACCACGATGCCCCGCACCCCCGACGCCACGCCCGCCGCCAATTCGGCGACGATGCGCGCGTTCGTCCACCTGATCCGTTCCGCCGCGCCGTACGTCCACGCATTCCGCGGCAAGACGTTCGTCATCGCGTTCGGCGGCGAAGTCGTCGCCGACGAGCAGTTCCTGGGCGTCATCCACGATTTGAACCTGCTGCACAGCCTCGGTATCCGCCTTGTGGTCGTCCACGGCTGCCGCCCGCAGGTCGAGGCGATCCTCGAAGCGCAAGGCATTCCGAGCAACTACGCCCACGGTGTGCGCATTACCGACCCGGACGCGATGGACTGCGTGCTGGAAGCCGCGGGCCAGGTCCGCGCCCGCATCGAGGCGCTGCTTTCGCTCGGCCTCGCGAACTCGCCGATGGCCGGCGCGCGCAACCGCGTGTCGAGCGGCAACTACCTGACGGCCAAGCCGATGGGCATCGTCGGCGGCGTCGACATGCAACTGTCCGGCGAAGTCCGGCGCATCGACACCGAGGCGATCCAGCAGCGGCTGGACGACGGCGACATCGTGCTGATCTCGCCGATCGGCTACTCGCCCACCGGCGAGATCTTCAACCTGACCGTCGAGGAAGTCGCCACACAGGTGGCGGTCCGGCTGGAGGCGACCAAGCTGGTTTTCCTGATGGACGCCGACGGCGTCCGCAATGGCCGTCGGCAGCTGCTGCCCGACCTTTCGACGACCGACGCCGAGGCGCTGCTGACCAAGGGGGAAAAGCTGGCGCCGGACGTCCGCATGTACCTGCCCGCCGCGATCCGCGCATGCAACAACGGCGTCAAGCGCGCGCACCTCATTTCGCGGCGGCTGGATGGCGCGCTGCTGCTCGAGCTCTTCACGCGCGACGGCGTCGGCACGATGGTCGCCGCCACCGCGCTCGCGCATCTTCGCAGCGCCACGATCGACGACGCCGGCGGCATCCTGGCGATCATCGAGCCGCTCGAGGAACAGGGTGTACTGGTACGACGCTCGCGCGAGCGCCTCGAAAGCGAGATCGAGCGCTTCGCCGTCGCCGAGTACGATGGCCATATCGTCGGCTGCGCCGCACTGTACGCGTTTCCCGACGAGAAGGTCGGCGAACTCGCCGCGCTCGCTGTACAGCCCGATTTCCGCCGCGAGGGTTACGGTGAGGCGTTGCTGCGCGAGATCGAGACCCGGGCGCGCAAGCTCAAGCTGACCGGGCTCTTCGTGCTCACCACCAAGACCGCCCACTGGTTCATGGAGCGCGGGTTCCGCGCGGCCACCATCGCGGAGCTGCCGCAGCAGAAGCAGGCGCTCTACAATTTCCAGCGCAAGTCGCTGGTTTACCGCAAGCCGTTGTAAGGAAATTCAAATGACCCGAATGGTTCAATGCGTCAAGCTCGGCCGCGAAGCCGAGGGACTCGATTTCGCGCCCTATCCGGGCGAACTCGGCAAGCGCATATACGAAAACGTGTCGAAGGAAGCGTGGGCGCAATGGCTGCGCCACCAGACGATGCTCGTCAACGAGAATCGGCTGAGCCTGGCCGACGCGCGCGCCCGCAAGTGGCTCGCCGAACAGATGGAAAAGCACTTCTTCGGCGGCGGGGCCGAGATGCCGCAGGGCTACACGCCGCCGCCGCAGTAAGCGCGAACCTCCAGGTCTCCCGGGAGCCGGTGTCCCGTTCCGGCGACATTGGCCCTGGTCGTGGTCGTTGACCCGTCCAGGGCAACCGCGAAACGTCGACGCGTCCGTGCCGGTCATTACTTCTGGAAGGCAAGATGCGACGAAGCACGATTTCCTCGCGAGGTTGGCCGGCTTCGCCACCGTCGTTCGCGTGCGTGGAAGAGATCGCGAAGTGACGGACCGGCGGACGTTCTTCGGCAGTGTCGGTGTCGGAACTGGGGAACGCGTTCGAACAGGCCAGCAAGCAGCGGGTAGGCGCGATCCGCGTACTCGCGTCGCCATTTCTGGGCGCGCATCGCGCCCGGCTGATCGAGCTCGCCGCGCGCTACCGGCTGCCCGCGTGCTACGAACTCCGAGTTATGTTCTGGAAGGCGGACTGATGTGCTACGGACCGAGGATCGACCGGATGTTCGGACGCGCGGCGACCTACGTCGATCGCATCCTCAAGGGCGCCAAACCAGCGGACCTCGCCATCGAACAACCGGACCGGTTCGAGCTCGTGTTCAATCTCAATACCGCCTCGGCGCTCAGCCTGACTATCCCACAGTCGCTGCTACAGCGGGCGGACCAGCTGATCCAATAGTCGGAACCGTGCTGGACGGGGGCCGCGTTCCGGGCTGGTAAACTTCACCCCATGACCTCAGCTTCGATCAGCCGCTATCCCGTCCCGAGACTCGAGGAGTTGCCCGAGGACATCCGTGCGCGCATTCTCGCCGTGCAGGAGAAGGCGGGCTTCGTGCCCAACGTTTTCGTGACGCTGGCGCATCGCCCGGGCGAGTTTCGTGCGTTCTTCGCCTACCACGACGCGGTAATGGAAAAGGAAGGCGGCCTGTCCAAGGCCGAGCGCGAGATGATCGTCGTCGCCACGTCGGGCGCCAACGATTGCCTCTACTGCATCGTCGCCCACGGCGCGATCCTGCGCATCTACGCGAAGAACCCGCTGGTCGCCGACCAGGTCGCCGCCAACTACCGCAAGGCCGACATCACGCCGCGACAAAAGGCGATGCTCGCGTTCGCGCTCAAGGTGGCGCTTTCGAGCAGCGAGATCGGCGACGACGATTTCGCCGCGCTCGCCGCGCACGGCTTCAGCGAGGAGGACGCGTGGGACATTGGTGCGATCGCTGCGTTCTTCGCGCTGTCGAACCGCATGGCCAACCTGATCGCCATGCGGCCGAATGATGAATTCTTCCTGATGGGGCGCGTGCCCCGGCGCTAGGCGCCGCTGGCGGACGCCGGCACGCCGCTGGTCGTCCGCCACGCCGTCACAGGTTCAGCTTGAACCACGCGATCATCTTGTTCCACGCGTCCTCGGCCCGCTGCTTGCGGTAGCTCGGCCGGTAATCGGCGTTGAACGCATGCGGCGTGTCGGGATAGATCGTGTATTCGACCCTCGTGTTGCCGGCGGCCTTCATCGCGGTGAACATCTTTTCGACCGTGTCGGCGGGAATGCCTTCGTCGGCGCCGCCGTACAGCCCGAGCACCGCGGCCCTGATCTGCGGCGCGACGTCCAGCGGCGTCCTGTCGCCGGCGGCATATACGCGCGCCGTGGCGCCGTACCATGACACTGCCGCCTTGACCTTCGGGTTGTGCGCGGCGTACATCAGCGCGACGCGACCGCCCCAGCAGAAGCCGGTGATGCCCAGACGCGTCGTTTCGGCCTTGCCCGTGCCTCTCGCGTAGGCGACGCACGCGTCGAAGTCGCCCATCACCTGCGCGTCCGGGACCTTGGTGACGATTTCCGACATGAGCTTCGGGATATCGGTGTACTTCGACGGATCACCCTGCCGTGCATACAGCTCGGGCGCGATCGCGAAGTAGCCGGCCTTGGCCAGACGGCGACAGATGTCCTTGATGTGCTCGTGCACGCCGAAGACTTCCTGCACGACGAGCACGACCGGGAAATTGCCGCCGGTGGCCGGCATCGCGCGGTAGGCCGGCATCACTCCGTCCTTCGTCGGGACCGTCACCTCGCCGGCGACCAGCCCTTCCGTCGACGTCGTGATCGTCTGCGCCGCGACCGGCAACACCGCCAGCGCAAAGCCCGCGCCCAGCGCCGTCACGACAAAGCTGCGCCGGTCGACGTCGCGCTCGCCGAGCAGGCTTTTCATTTCCGAACTGATGACGTCGTTCAACACTTTCCTCCGGGCCAGATATCGCTCCCGCGGCGGGAGCGCTCGACTGAACGTGACTCTACAGTGACCAGGCGGCGGCCCCGCCTTCACGCCTCATGGACAAACTGTCCGCCCACCAGCGTGTAACGGACCTTTCCCTGCACCTCCAGCCCGAGGAACGGCGTGTTCTTGCCCTGGCTGCGCAGCACGCCGCGCTCGACCTTCCACCACGCCTGCGGATCGAAGATGCAGAGGTCCGCCGCGCGGCCGACCGCCAGTGCTCCCGCACCGGCGTCGATCAGCTTCGCGGGCTCGCTCGTGATCCTCGCCAGCGCTGCCGGCAACGCAATGCCGTCCTCGGCCGCCCATTTGAGCGTCAGCGGCAGCAGGAGTTCGAGTCCGGTGGCGCCGGGCTCCGCCTCGCCGAACGGCACCTGCTTGCCGTCGTCGTCCACGGGTGCGTGATCGGAACAGATGAGATCGATCGTGCCGTCGGCGACACCCGCGCGCAGCGCGTCGCGATCGCGCGTCGTCCGCAGCGGCGGTACGAGATGCGCGTCGGAGGCGAACCAGCCGATGTCGACATCCGACAGGTGCAGGTGATGGACGGCGACGTCGGCCGTGACGGCGAGGCCATCGCGCTTGGCGGCACGAACCAGCGCCACGCTTTCCGCGCACGAAAGCCGGCACAGGTGGATGCGGACGCCGGTGTCGCGTGCCAGCGAGAGGATCGTGCTCAGCGCGATCGTCTCGGCCAGCGCCGGGATTCCAGCGAGGCCCAGGCGCGTGGCCACCTCGCCGTCGTGAGCGACGCCGCCGCGGCCCAGATGCGGATCGGACGGGCGCAGCCACAACGCGTAGCCGAACGTCGATGCGTACTGCATCGCACGCCACAGAAGCTGGGTGTCGACGAGCGGCACGTCGGCATGGGAGAACGCCACGCACCCCGCCTCGGCGAGTTCGCCCATTTCGGTCAGCGTCGTGCCCTTCAGCTCTACTGTCAGCGCGCCGATCGGATGCACGTGCGCCTGGTTGAGCGACCGCGCGCGGTGCTTCAGCATCTCCACCAGGCCCGGCTCGTCGAGAGGCGGATCGGTGTCCGGCGGACACGCGAGGCTCGTGACCCCGCCGGCGATGGCGGCGGCCATTTCGGACTCCAGTGTCGCCTTGTACTCGAAGCCCGGCTCGCGCAGGCGCGCCGACAAGTCGATGAGCCCGGGCGCGACGACGAGTCCGCGCGCATCGACGACGCGGTTCGGATGCCAGCCGGCAGGCGCGGCGTCGATGGCCGCGACCTTTCCCGCCGCGACGAACAGCGCCGCGACACGGTCGAGCCCGCTTCCGGGGTCGATCAGGCGGCCGTTGACGATCTCGATTTTCATGTCGACACGGACAAGACGGAAACCTGGTTCAAGAATTGCCTTTCGCAAGCATGGCTCAATTGCCAGCGATGATGCTCATCACCGCCATCCGCACGGCGATGCCGAACGTCACCTGCGGCAAAATCACCGACCGTTCGCCGTCGGCCACTGCGGAGTCGATCTCGACGCCGCGGTTCATCGGTCCGGGGTGCATGACGATCACGTCGGGCTTGGCGAGCGCCAGCTTTTCCTGCGTGAGTCCGTAGTGTTTGAAGAACTCGCCCGCCGACGGCAGCAGCGCACCCTTCATCCGCTCATTCTGCAGGCGCAGCATCACGACGACATCGCATCCGGCCAGGCCCGCGCGCATGTCATGGAACACGCGCACGCCCATCGCCTCCACTTTCGCCGGCAACAGCGTCTTGGGGCCGATCACGCGGACTTCCGGCGTGCCCAGTGTCGTCAGCCCGTGGATCAGCGAACGCGCGACCCGCGAGTGGAGCACGTCGCCGATGATCGCCACCGTCAGGTTGTGGAACTCCTTCTTGTAGTGGCGGATCGTGTACAGGTCGAGCAGGCCCTGCGTCGGATGCGCGTGGCGGCCGTCGCCGGCATTGACGACATGGACGTGCGTGCGGCCGTGCGCGTTCAGATGGTGGGCGATGAGGTGCGGCGCGCCTGATTGCGCATGGCGAACGACGAAGATGTCGGCGTCCATCGCGACCAGGTTGTCGACCGTGTCGAGCAGCGTCTCCCCCTTGTTCGTCGACGACGCGCCGATGTTCAGGTTGATGACGTCGGCCGACAGCCGCTTGGCGGCGATCTCGAACGTCGTCCGCGTGCGCGTCGAGTTCTCGAAGAAGAGGTTGAACACCGCCTTGCCCCGCAGCAGCGGCACCTTCTTCACCTCGCGCTCCGCGATCGACACGAAGGGATCGGCGGTGTCGAGGATGCTGCTGATCACGGCCAGCGGCAGTCCCTCGAGCGTCAGCAGGTGCGTCAGTTCGCCGTTGGCGTTGAGCTGCGGATTGCGCATCGCGGGTCAGCTCGCCTGCTTCTCGACGCCGAGCTGCAGCCGGTCGCCGGTGCGCGACAGCACGACGGACAGGTCGCGAGCGACCGTCAGCCGGGTGCCGCAATAGGTCGGCTCGATCGGCAGCTCGCGGCCGCCGCGGTCGATCAACACGGCGAGCTCGATGCGCGAAGGCCGGCCGAAGTCGAACAGCTCGTTGATCGCGGCGCGCACGCTGCGGCCGGTGAACAGCACGTCGTCGACGAGGACGATGGTCGCGCCGTCCACGTCAAACGGGAGCTCGGTGCGCCTGGCCCCGGACTTGAGTCCCTTGCGCGAATAGTCGTCACGATAGAACGACACGTCGATGAAGCCGACCGGATGATTGCCCGGCACCAGCGCCGGCAGCCGTTCCGCGAGCCACGCGCCGCCGGAGTAGATGCCGACGAAAGCCGCATCGAACGCGACTGCGCCGCGCATCCGATCGGCCAGCGCGACGAGCGTTGCCTCGGCGTCAGGAATCTGCGCGGCGCTCATCGAACCATCCCTGGAGGATCAGCTGCGCCGCGACCGCATCGCGGATGTCGCGTCCGCCACGGCCGGCGCCGGCCGCGTCCAGCGCCGATTGCGCGAGCTCCGTCGTGTGGCGTTCGTCCGCGGGCTCCACCGGCAACCCGAAGCGTCCTGCAAGCTGGCGCGCGAACTTCTGCGCGCGCGCCGTCATCGCGTGCGCCGCGCCATCCGCGTACACGGGGATGCCAACGATGAGCAATTGCGGCTGCCATTGCGCGAGCAGCGCGGAGATGGCCGCGAAACGGTCGGCATCGCGCTCCGCCACGATCGTGGCGAGCGGCTGCGCCGCGCGCAGGATCGTGTTGCCCACGGCGACGCCGATGCGCCGCGTGCCGAAATCGAACGCAAGCACGGTGGCGGGTGGCGGCTGCGCGGTCACGCGTCACGCGTGCCCGACATCCTCGGACAGGCGCGAGAAGTCGATGCCGAGCAGCCGCATCGCGGCGGGCAGGCGCCGCTCGGCCGGCATGCCGAACAACAGGTCGGCGTCGGCCTCGACGGTGAGCCACGCATTCTGCGCGAGTTCCTGCTCGAGCTGGCCCG
>JBDTNR010000147.1:0-7737 GCA_039933655.1 Betaproteobacteria bacterium
CCGGCGACCAACCCGTGTCGCTGCCGTTGCCGGAAGTGCAGATCTTCGGCGGCGGTGCGCATGCCGGACGGCGCATCGACATCCAGGACCTGATGGTGATGCCCATCGGCGCGTGGACGTTCGACGATGCGCTGACGATCGTCGCGGAGGTCTACCGGGCCGCCGGCGAACTGATGCAGGAAGGGGGCAAGCTCGCCGGCGTGGCCGACGAAGGCGGCTGGTGGCCGGCGTTCGCGTCCAACGAGGAAGCGCTCGAGATGACGGTGCGCGCGATCGAGCGCGCGGGCTGCCATCCGGGCGGCGACGTCGCGATCTCGCTCGACATCGCCGCGTCCGAGTTCGGCCGCGACGGGCGCTACACGCTCGCGCTCGACCAGCGCGAGCTCGACAGCGACGGCATGGCGGAGATGCTGCTCGACTGGATCGAGCGCTATCCGATCGTCTCGATCGAGGATCCGCTCGCCGAGGACGACCGCGCCGCGTGGATCGCCTTCACGCGCGTCGCCCGCCACCGCGTGCAGATCATCGGCGACGACTACCTGACGACCAGCGCCGAACGCATCGCCGAAGCCGCCGCCGACGAGGCGTGCAACGCGGTCCTCATCAAGATCAACCAGGCCGGCACGCTGACCGAGGCCAAGGCGGCGCTGGATGCCGGCAAGGCGGCGGGCTTCGGCACCATCGTATCGGCGCGCTCCGGCGAATCGGAGGACACGGCAATCGCCCATCTCGCCGTGGGCTGGAACGCCGGCCAGTTGAAGGTCGGCTCGTTCGCGCGCAGCGAGCGGATGGCGAAGTGGAACGAAGTGCTGCGGATCGAGGATAGCCTGGGAACGGACGCCCGGTTTGCGGGCGTCGCTGCGCTTCCGGCCCGGAAGTAGCGACATCGGGGTCCAACATCGGGGTCAGAGCAATAAGGATCGCCCACATCGGTCCAACATCGGGGTCAGAGCAATAAGGATCGCCGCGCGCCGAAGATAGGTATTCGCCGTTGCCCATGCGGCGATCCTTATTGCTCTGACCCCGATGTGGGCGATCCTTATTGCTCTGACCCCGATCGAGCAAGCAGGAAGTCGGCGAGCTCGACGAAGCCCGCCCCTGCCTCGGCAGCCGTGACATAGGCGGGTAACGCCGCGATGCGATCGGCGAACGCGTGCACGTTGGCCACGCCGACGGCATTGGGGAAGTACGCGAACATCGGGGCGTCGTTGGGCGAATCGCCCGCGAACACGAAGTTCGCGCGTTCGGCGTCCAGGTCGATCCCGAACACCTCCGCAAGCAGCGTCCGCGTCATCCCCAGCTTGTCGTAACGTCCGAACCACCCGTTGACGTGGATCGAGCTCACCTTGGCGGTCATGCCTTCCGCTTCCATCATCACCACGATGCGGTCGACGGCGGCGCGCGGCAGCGGCGGCACGTCCTCGCAGAAGTCGATCGCGAGGTCGGCCTCGCGGTAGTGCTGGTCGGAGGCAAGCGCCGTACCGGGCACCGCCCGCAGGATGGCGACACCGATGGCCGCGAGCCGCACGCGATCCGCCACGCGCGTCGCGTCGTCGGCGACAAAGCGCTTGACCAGCGTGCGCCTGGCGGCGTCATAGCGCATGTAGAACGCGCCGTTCTCGCCGACGACCGCATCGACGGGCCACATGCGGGCGATGTGGTCGCACCAGCCGGCGGGCCGACCGGTGATGGGAATCACGAGCTTGCCGGCGTCGCGCAAGCGCGCCAGCGCAGCGTAGGCGGAAGGCAGCAGCTTTCCGTGCGTGGTGATCGTGTCGTCGATATCGGCCAGCACGCCGCGCACGGCGTGCCGCGTGGCCGCGGGCATCGTCGCGAGAGGCTGCATCAGGGTTTCGGCGCCGGCCCCAGCAGCCGTTTCGAGATCAGCGGCGCCTGCCATCCGCCGATCGCAGCGAAGATGTCGTCGATGGACGTGACCACCGCGAGCATCGTCCGATGTTCGGGCTTCAGGAAGCCGTCGGCCACGCCGCGGTCGATCTGCGCCAGGAAGCCATCGAAGTAGCCGTCGATGTTGACCAGCACCAGCGGCTTCACGTGGATGCCCAGCTGGTCCCACGTCGCCATCTCGCACAACTCGTCGAACGTGCCGAAGCCGCCGGGCAACGCGACGAACGCGTCGGAATAGCCGGCCATCAGCGCCTTGCGCTCGTGCATCGTCGGCACGACCTTGAGCTCCGTGAGACCGGGATGGCCGACCTCGCGGACCATCAACTGTTCGGTGATGACACCGATGACCTGCCCGCCCGCGGCCAGCGTCGCCTCGGCGGCGATCTTCATCAGGCCTACACTGCCGCCCCCGTATACGAGCGTCAGCGAACGCGCGGCCAGCGCGCGGCCAAAATCGGTGGCCGCCTGCGCGTACGCCGGCCTCTCCCCGACGTTCGATCCGCAGAAGAGACAGATGCGCGTCATCGGCGCGCCTCGATGTAGGCGGCGACCGCCGCGCGCTGCTCGACGCTCATCGGCAGTCCGCATTTCGTGCGCCGCCACAGCACGTCGTCCGCGGTGACCGCCCACTCCTCGTCCAGCAGATAGTCGACCTCGCGTGCGGTGAGTTCCGCGCCGAAATCCTGCCCGAGATCGGCGATGGCGCGCGCATCGCGCAGCACGAGCACCGCGCGCGTGCCATGCCGCTGCGCGAGTGCCCGCAGGAGCGGTGCCGGCAACTGCGGATACCTGCGGCACAGTTCGGCGAACCACGCGTTGCGGTCGCCGTTGGGCAGATCGCCGCCCGGCAGCTTGGCGGTTTCCGTCCACGGAGGCTTCATTGCCGGTAGATACGGCGCGAGCTCCGACAGCGCATGCTCGGCCAGCTTGCGATAGGTGGTGATCTTGCCGCCGAAGAGCGACAGCACGGGCGCGCGTCCGGGTCCGGGCTCGCCTTCCAGCGCGTCGATCTTCAGCACGTAGTCGCGCGTGATCGCGGAGGGATCGGACTTGCCGTCGTCGTAGAGCGGGCGCACGCCGCTGTACGTCCACTTGACGTCGGACTTCGCAAGAGGCACCTCCAGATACGCGTTGGCCAGCTTCAGCAGGTAGTCGATCTCCTCATCCGAGATCTGCGGGTGCTCGAACTCGTCGACGGCGACGTCGGTGGTGCCGATCAGCGAGTAGTGCTCCTGGTATGGAATGACGAACACGATGCGGTTGTCCGCGTTCTGCAGGATGTACGCATGCGCCTCGTCGTGCACGCGCGGCACGACGATGTGGCTGCCCTTCACGTGGCGCACGTTGCCCTCGTTCGGCCGCGCCGTGCGCACGCTGTCCAGCACGTCCTTCACCCACGGCCCGGCGGCATTGACCAGCGCGCGCGCGGTCACTTCTGAGATCGTGCCGTCGGCCGCGCGCAGCATGACGCGCCATAACCCGTAGTCGCGGCGGGCGCCGGTCACGCGCGTGCGCACGCGGACCTCGGCGCCGTGCGCATGCGCGTCCAGTGCGTTGATGACGACAAGCCGCGCATCGTCCACCCGCGCGTCGGCATAGACGAAGCCCTTGCGAAAGCGGTGCTTCAGCCCCGCCGCCCACCGGCTGTCCGAGAGCTTGACGCCGAACGACGCCGGCAGCGACTTGCGACCGCCGATGTGGTCGTACAGGAAGAGGCCGATGCGGATCATCCATGCCGGGCGCAGGTGCGGCTCGTGCGGCAGGACAAAGGCGAGCGGCTCGATGATGTGCGGCGCATTGGCGAGCAGCACCTCGCGCTCGGCGAGCGATTCGGCCACCAGCCGGAACTCGTAGTATTCGAGATAGCGCAGGCCGCCGTGGATGAGCTTGGTGCTCCACTGCGACGTGGCGGCGGCCAGATCGTCGGCTTCCGCCAGCAGGACCGACAGCCCGCGGCCGGCCGCGTCGCGCGCGATGCCGGCGCCATTGATGCCGCCACCGATGACCAAGAGATCGTAGGGAGTGGAAGTCATTGTCGGATGCCCGCGCCTGCTGCGGCCGCCGCGGCGCCGCTCACTAGGGGTCAGAGCGATAATTGTCGGGGCACCATCGGCAGGTATCCCCGCGCCTTCCCTGCCGACAATTATCGCTCTGACCCCTAACGCTTCGCGCGTGGGGGGCGGCCCGGCGTCGCCTGCAGCGCGGGTGTGATCGAATTCTACCGGATGCGGTAGGATTTCCCCCTTGCCGCACCGAAGGTCCGACCCCCATGCCCACGATCCCCGAAATCGCTGCGTTCGCCGGCGACATGCGCGACTGGCGCCACCACATCCACGCCCATCCGGAAACCGCCTTCGAGGAGAAGGCGACCGCCGCGTTCGTCGCCGACAAGCTGCGCTCGTTCGGACTCGACGTCCACACCGGGCTCGCCGGCACCGGCGTGGTCGGCGTCCTGCGCCACGGGACGTCAACGGAGGCGGTCGGCCTTCGTGCCGACCTCGACGCGCTGCACATCCACGAGAAGTCCGGGGTGGCGCACGCGTCGCGCCACGACGGCAAGATGCACGCGTGCGGCCACGACGGCCATACGACCATGCTGCTGGGCGCGGCGCGCGCGATGGCGCAGCGGCGGAACTTCGACGGCACCGCCTATTTCATCTTCCAGCCGGCCGAGGAAAACGAAGGCGGCGGCCGCGTGATGGTGGCCGAAGGATTGTTCGACCGCTTTCCGATGAAGGCCGTCTACGGCATGCACAATTGGCCGGAGTTGCCCGTCGGCAAGATTGCGCTGCGCGAAGGCCCGCTGATGGGCGCGTACGATATCTTCGAGATCGTCGCGACCGGTCAGGGCGCGCACGCGGCGATGCCGCATCTGGGCCGCGATCCGATGCCGTATGCCGCGCACGTCATCAATGCGCTGCAGACGATCGTCGCGCGCAACATCCATCCGCTGCAGGCAGGGGTCGTCAGCGTGACGCAGGTCCATGGCGGCGACACGTGGAATGTCATCCCGCAGGAAGTCGTGCTGCGCGGCACCGCGCGCTCGTTCGAGCCCGCCGTGCAGGACACCATCGAGCGGCGGATCGGCGAGATCGTCGCCGGTCTGGCCGCGACGTTCGACATGACGGCGACGTTGCGCTACGAGCGCCGGTATCCGGCGACGATCAACACACCGGCGGAGACGCGGCATGCACTCGCCGCCGCGACGGCGCTCGTCGGCGCTGACAACGTCGACACCGACCCGATGCCGTCGATGGGCTCGGAGGATTTCGCGTTCATGCTGCAGGCGAAGCCCGGCTGCTACGTGTGGCTCGGCGGCGGCCGCGGACCGGGTACGCCCAACCTGCACAATCCGCACTACGATTTCAACGACGACGCGCTGCCGATCGGCGCCAGCTACTGGGTGACGCTGGCGGAGTCGCAGTTGCCGGCGCAGGCGGCGGTCAAGCGCGCGGCGTAGCGACCCGTCAGCGCTTCGGCGCGACGCGCAGCAGTCGCCCGTCGCTCGCGTCGGTCAACAGGTAGATGAGCCCGTCGGGTCCTTGCACGACGTCGCGCACGCGACCGACATCGGGCAGGTAGCGCTCCTCGTTCACAACGCGGCCGCCGTCGAGTTGCAGGCGCACGAGCGCCCCCGGCGTGAGCGATCCGACGAAGAGCTGTCCCTTCCACGCCGGGAACGCGTCACCGGTGTAGAACATCGCGCCCGACGGAGCGATCACCGGATCCCAGTAGTAGACCGGCTGCTCCATGCCCGGCCGCGCCGTGCCCTCGCCGATCTTCACGCCGGAGTAGTCGACGCCGTAGGTGATGACCGGCCAGCCGTAGTTCTTCCCCGCCTGCGGGAAGTTGAGCTCGTCGCCGCCACGGGCGCCATGCTCGAGCGTCCACAGCTGCCCCGTCACCGGATGCAACGCCGCGCCCTGCAGGTTGCGATGCCCGTACGACCAGATCTCCGGCCGCGCATCGGCGCGCCCGACGAAGGGGTTGTCGCGCGGAATGCTGCCGTCGGGATTGATACGAACGACCTTGCCGATCGTCGACGTCAAGTCCTGGACGCGCGGGCGCTCGCTGTAGCGATCGCCCGTGGTGACGAACAGCGTGCCGTCGCGCGCGAACACGAGCCGCGAGCCCCAATGGTTGCCGCCGCCGACCTTGGGTGTCTGGCGCCAGATCACTTGAACATTCTCGAGCCCGGAGTCCGTCAGACGTCCGCGCGCCACCGCGGTCCCGGCGCCGCCGTCGCCAGTCTCCGCGAAACTCATGTAGACGAGGCGGTCGGTCGCGAACACCGGCGACAACGCGATACCGAGAAGCCCGCCCTGCCCGCCGGCACGCACCGCCGGCACGCCGGTCAGCGTCCGCCGCGACTTGCCGTCGCGCTCGAGGAGCACGAGGCGTCCCGGCCGCTCGGTGACGAGCATCCGCCCGTCCGGGAGGAACGCGAGTCCCCACGGGTGATCGAGACCGCGCGCGACTTCGGACACGACGAGCGGGCCGTCGACGGTCGGTGGCGTCGGCGAGCGCGGCGCCTGGGCCGGGACGGAAGTGGCGACGAGCAGCGCGGCGGCCGCCGCGAGCGTCGGGAAGGCCTGGTGCGTCCAGGCAGCGTGGAAAGTCATGGCGCCCTCATCCGTCGATGTCCTTCGTAGACTGGCGCACGGCGCGCCCGGTTCCCCCGCGGCGAAAACGGCGGGTCCGCGCTCACGCGCCGTCTGGCCGCGTCATCGCCTCCGGGTCGATCCAGCGGTCGAAGTCCTCGCCGCTGACGAGGCCGAGCGCGAGCGCCGCCTCGCGCAGGCTGCTGCCGTCGCGGTGCGCCTTCTGCGCGATCTTCGCCGAGTTCTCGTAGCCGATATGCGGATTGAGCGCCGTCACCAGCATCAGGGAATCGCCGACGTTCCTCCGGATGCGCTCGTGGTTGGGCTCGATGCCGCGGGCGCAGCGCTCGTCGAACGAACGCAGCGCATCGGACAGGAGCTCGATCGACTCCAGCACGTTGTGCAGGATGATCGGCTTGAAAACATTGAGCTGGAAATGGCCCTGCGTGCCGGCGAACGCCACCGCCGTGTCGTTGCCGAACACCTGCACCGCGACCATCGTCAGCGCTTCGCTCTGCGTCGGATTGATCTTGCCGGGCATGATCGACGAGCCCGGCTCGTTGTCCGGAATCGTGATCTCGCCGAACCCCGCGCGCGGACCGCTGGCGTAGAGCCGCACATCGTTGGCGATCTTCATCGCGATGCCGCCAGTGGTGCGCAAGGCGGCGCTGGCGTTGACCATCGCGTCGTGCGCGGACAGCGCGGCGAACTTGTTCGGCGCCGACACGAACGGCTTGGCCGTCGTCGTCGCGATGTGACGCGCGACGAGTGCGCCGAAGCGCGCCGGCGCATTGATGCCGGTGCCGACGGCGGTGCCGCCCAGCGCCAGCGGATACAGCGCGTCGCGCGCCGTGCGCACGTAGGCGATGGCGTCGTCGAGCTGCGCCACGTACCCGGACAGCACCTGACCCAGCGTCACGGGGGTGGCGTCCTGCAGGTGCGTCCTGCCGAGCATCACGATGCCCGCGAACGCCCGCGCCTTGGCGTCGAGAGTTCCCCGCAGCTGCGCCAGCGCCGGCAGCAACGCGCGGTCGAATTCCTCGACAGTCGCGATGTGCATGACGGCGGGAAAGGCATCGTTGGACGACTGGCTGCGATTGACGTCGTCGTTCGGGTGCACGGGCTGCTTGCTGCCGATGGTGCCACCGGCCATCTGGATCGCGCGATTGGCGATCACCTCGTTGGCGTTCATGTTCGACTGGGTGCCGGACCCGGTCTGGAACACGAC
>JBDTNR010000148.1:0-7715 GCA_039933655.1 Betaproteobacteria bacterium
GCCGAGATCACCAAGCCCGAAACGATCAAGGCGGCCAGCGCGACCCAGTACATTCGCACGGCCGCGCCGCGGCTCGCGGCGCTGTATGGGCCGCCGTGGACAATGACCGGTACCGTGCGCCCCGCCGACGACGGGCGGCTGGCGTTCACGCTGCGCCTGCGCTTCAGGCCGGTGGACGCCAAGGGCGTGGTGGTGGCCGGCCGCACCGAAGTCGTGGAACTCGCGGGCACCGTGTCGTACGCGGCCAAGCGCGGCGCGCTGCCGCCCACGTTCGACCTGGTCGGCTGGAAGCTCATGAAAGGCGACGCGCCACTCCCGGGCGTGGCCACGCTCGACGCGGCGCGCAACAGCCTGGGACTCTAGGCGCTGGCCAGGCTGACAGTGGCGGCCACCGCACGCGGATCAAGAGGGCGACCGGTCGAAACAGGCGGCAAGAAAGCGGGCCCGATGGCCGTCGGGGGCGGCCGGCGCATCGAACGCCTCGCGCGCGGCCGCCAAAAGGAAGAGTTCGTCGTCGCGGTCCCTGGCAAACCAGCGCAATTCCGGCGGATAGGCAGCGATCAGCAGGAAATCGCCCTCCATACGCTCCAGGAACACGGCGCGCGACATGCCATTGTCGCGGGCGAGCGCCGCGTTGGCGATGAAATCCGAGCCCTCGAAGCACTCAGCCACCGTGTGCGTGCTGGCGGCCGCGCCGACGGATGCCGTCACCAGCGCCGCCATCGCGATCCATCGCCGTCGGTCAGTCATGGCTACGTCCTTCGGGCGATCCGTTGCCGCGCATCGACATGCTATCCGCGGCGGTGCGCATTCAATCGTGCCTTGCAGCATGGACCCCCTGGCGCCGGACGGCGACATTGCCGCAGCGGCCACCCGCAGGGCACAATCGGCTTCTAGCAGGGCGACGCCTTGCCCCGCCACCAAAAGACGATCCCCATGGCACGTAAACGCAGCTACCGGCACGCCGGTACCACGGTCATCCTCGAATACGATTCGCGCGTGCTGGCCGACAATCCGCTCGGCGACCCGCACATCCGCAAGCTCGCCGTGTGGCTGCCGCCCGGCTATGACGAGGGAACGGTGCGGGGGAAGGCGGCCGGTCGCGGCCGCCGCTATCCGGTGCTCTTCGACCTCGTCGGCTTCACGGGTTCCGGCCTCGCTCACCTCAACTGGCGTCCGTTCGACGAAAACGTGCCGGAACGCGCCGCCCGCCTGATCGCCGAGCGGAAGATGGGCCCGTGCATCGTCGTGTTTCCGGACTGCTTCACCTGCCTGGGCGGCAACCAGTACATCAACTCGTCGGCGATCGGCCGCTATGCCGACTACCTGACGCGCGAGCTGATTCCGCACGTCGATCGCGAGTTCCGCACGCTCGCCTCGCGCGATCATCGCGGCTGCTTCGGCAAGTCGTCCGGCGGCTATGGCGCCATCATCCATGGCATGAAGTACCCGCAGTACTGGGGCGCGATCGGCGATCATTCCGGCGACGCCTACTTCGAGTTTTGCTATCTGCCCGACTGGCCGCGAACGTTGAACGAACTCGACCATTATCGCAAGCCATTTCGCCGTGCGGGCCGGCAGAATGCGCGGCCCACACCCGCCCGCCCGCAGGATGGCCGCGACGACGGTCGCGTGCGGCGCTTCCTCGAAGCGGTCTGGTCGAAGGAAAAACTGAACGACGCCGAAGCGCATGCGCTGATGGAACTGGCAATGGCCGCGACGTACGACCCCGACCCCAAGGCGCCGCTCGGCTTCCGCCTCCCCGTCGATCTCGACACCGGCGAACTCATCTCGCAGCGGTGGGCACGGTGGCGTCGCCACGACCCTGTCAACCTGGTCGGCGAACACGTGCGGAACCTGCAGTCGCTGCATGGCATCTATATCGATTGCGGATGGCGCGACCAATACCAGTTGCACTTCGGGGCGCGGATCCTGTCAAGGCAGTTGACGGCGCACGGCGTCGCGCACACCTACGAGGAATTCGACGACACGCATTCGTCGATCGACTACCGGATGGACGTCAGCCTGCCGTACCTCTACAAGGCGCTCAAGCCATGAATTCCCGCCCGATGCGCACTGTCCAACTCGCCCGTGCAACCGTCCTGGCCGCCCTCCTCGCGGTCGCGTCCGGGGCGGTCCTCGCCGACGCCGATGTCGACAAACCGCCCGTCAACAACGCGGACTTCGACGTGGGCGCCGAAGCGATCAAGGTCCAGGATTGGCAGCAGGCGGTCGTCCACCTCGAAATGGCCGTGAAAAGCGAGCCGACGAATGCCGACGCCCGTAACCTGCTCGGGTACGCCTATCGCAACCAGCGCAAGTTCGACCTGGCCTTCCGCGAGTACGGCGAGGCGCTGAAGCTGAATCCGCAGCACAAGGGCGCGCACGAGTACATCGGCGAAGCCTATGTGCTGACCGGCAACAAAGCCAAGGCGCAGGAGCATCTTGCGGCGCTCGAACGCATCTGCGGCAAGGGCTGCGAGGAATACCAGGACTTAAGCCGAGCCATCGCCCAGGCGAAGTAAACTGGCAGGTCGACAACGAGGAGTAACGCCATGCGCTGGGGCGACATGCGACCGAGCCAGAACATCGAGGACCGTACCGGCGACAGCGGCGGCCGCATGCCGCTGGGTGGCGGCTTGCGCTTGGGCGGCGGCGCGCTGGTCGTCGTCGTCATCGTCGGCCTGCTGTTCGGCGTCAATCCGCTGCAAATCCTGGGCATGATGGAAGGTGGCGGACCGGTCGTCGCGCCGCCGCCGCAGCAGGCGCCGGCGCCCAGGTTGCCCACCGGCCCGAAGTCGCCCGGGGCCGCGGCCAATCCCCAGGCCGACTTCGTGCAGCGCACCGTGGGCGACACCGAGGACACGTGGACGGCGCTGTTCCAGGCGATGGGCACGCGCTATGAACAGCCCACACTCGTACTGTTTTCGCGCGCCACGTATTCCGCGTGCGGCACCGCAAGCGCGGCGTCGGGCCCGTTCTACTGCCCGGCCGACCGCAAGGTCTATCTCGACACCGATTTTTTCCGCGAGCTGCAGGGCCGCTTCGGCGCGCCGGGCGATTTCGCGGCGGCCTACGTGATCGCGCATGAGATCGGCCACCATGTGCAGAACCAGCTCGGCACGATGCAGAAGTTCGACCAGGCGGCGGCGCGCATGGATCCGCGCCAGCGCAACGCGGCGTCGGTACGCCTTGAATTGCAGGCCGATTGCTATGCCGGCGTCTGGGGCCACTTCGCGGCCAAGCGCAACCTGCTGGAGCCGGGCGACGTCGACGAAGGATTGCGCGCCGCCGCCGCCGTCGGCGACGACGCCATCCAGAAGAAGACTCAAGGGCGCATCGTTCCCGATGCCTTCACGCACGGCACGGCGGCGCAACGCGCGCGCTGGTTCCGCACCGGACTCGAGTCCGGCGATCCCCGCAGCTGCAACACGTTCGCCGCGAAAGACCTGTAGCGAGACTGACCAGCGCTTGGCCGGCGACTAGCGCTTGGCCGGCGGCGCGCCGTCGGCCTGGAACCGCACGCGACGCACCAGGCGATCGTATTGCGCTTCCACCGCCATCGTCACTTCCTCGCCCTTCGCCGTATACACGCGGCCACCCTTGGCACGGCACGCGGTGCGCGCGTACTGGCACGGGCCCATTTCGGGATGGCGGCGGCACAGCTGCTCGACACGCGGCTCGTAGTCGATGGCGACCCGTCCCGCTGACGACTCGCAAAAGTAGAGCGGGCCCGGAGCAAAGTCGATCGACGGCAGCACGACGCCGGGCGGCACCACGATCGCCGACTGCACGGTCATCGGCGGCGCGGGCGCGGGGGCCACGGACGCCGGCGGCGGCACCGGCGCCGGCGGTGGCGCCGCCTGCTGGCAGGCGGCGAGCCACGCGCTGGCGCCCCACGCCGCCCAGCGCCGCCATAACGATGACGATTTCCGGCTGTTCGTGTCCGCGTCGATGGTCATCCGACCATCAAACCACGACTTTCGTCGACCGCGCAACCGGCGGGCTCCCGTCCGTGCGTAGGACGTACGCCGATTCGCCAACCCGCGGCACGACAGGTGACCTCTGTTCGCGCCGCACGCTAAAATATGGCCCTTCGGATTGAAAGGAGTCCCCGCATGAATTCCGCAACCCGTACGCTCGCCGCGCTGGTGTTGTCCGCCGCCGTGTCCGCCGCGGGGGGGCAGACGCCTCCCGTGTCGAAGTGCGACAAGCCCGACGCGCATCCGGGGCGCCTCGCGTCCAACGAAAAGATGCGCGCCTGGAACAAGGAAGTGAACCTCTGGCAGGAGTGCATGAAAAAGGAGATCGGCGAGATCCAGGCCACGGCCGACGCGGCCGTCAAGGTCGCGAATGCTGCGGTGGCCGAATCCAACGCCGCGATCAACGCCTACAATGCCCACGTCAAGGAACTGCAGGCGCAGGCGGATGCGGCCAAGTAGCGGCTGCAATCAGCGCACCATCGTGCGCTCGACGTCGGCGACCTTGCCGCCGACGCAGCTGAACACCGTGCGCATCTGCGGGTCGCCCTCCTTGGGCTCGTAGTAATAACGCGTGCCGGACGCGGCGGCGGCCGCCGCAGACGTCGCAGCGGGCGGCAATGGCTCCTCGCGGTCGGCCGCGCCGATTTCCGCGAACACGTGTTCACAGAAGCGACCGGCGATGACGAACCGCCGGTTCTGTGCGCCGCGAATCGCGGTCGTGCCGCCGGCGGCCGGCGCGGCCGGCACGCCGGCGGCGGCGGCGGCCTTGGGCGGCGCGACAGGCAATGCGGCGCGTGGCATCGCATCTTCACGCGCCCACGCGACATTGGGTCCGGCAAAGCCGACGAGCAACGCGCCGTCCTTCACCGCATAGCGCCAGACCTCGGTCGCGTCCTCGCGTGCGGTGCCGGGCCGGATTTCAAGCGGGGCGCCGCGGGCGCGCAGCACCCAGCGCTTCGGCATGCCGCGCACGACGCGCGACTCGCGCGCCGCGGCTTCCCAGGCGCTCGTATCCTCGCGCGTTTCGGCCTTCGGCAATTCCACCGCGCGACCGGCCTGGCCTTGCGTGCACGGCGCGTCCTGATACGTCACGTTGCCCTCGGCGTCGATGCACTTGACGACACCACCCTGGCCCGCGGCCACGGCGGCCAGCGCCAGCAGGACGACCGCGGCGCACGCGCGCAGGCGCACCGGCCGGAAGCGCTCCGGATCGTGGCGTTTCATTGCGCTATCATGCCTCATCATGAAATTCGTGCGCAGGCCTGTCCCCTCCGCAGGCGCGGCGGCCGTCGCCGGCGTCGCCGCGGTCCGTTCGCCCGGTTGCGTGCCGATCCGGCGCGCCGCGGGAACCCCCCACCGCAGGGTGTCGGTCCCACGGCCCGCGGCGCCCCTGCCGCGCCGCGCCTGGTAACCGGTACGGCAGGTACGATGCCCGCACGCGCACTGGCCGCCGTTACGCCCCCGGGGCTTACCACCGCCGCCGACGATACCGCGCGCGCCATCGCTCGTGCCTTGCGCGAGGGCTTTGATCGCCACTATGCGCTGTTCCGCGATTGCGCGCGCGCCGCCAAGCGCCACTTCGAGGCGGGCCATTGGCGGGCGATTCGCCACGTCGCCCACGACCGCATCGATTATTACGACCGGCGCGTGCTGGAAACGGTCGAGCGCATCGAGCGCGAATTCCGTTCCGCAGGACTCGAGGGCAGCGGCGCCGATGCGCTGTGGGAGCGCGTGAAGCTCCACTACATCGGCCTGCTGATCGACCACCGCCAGCCCGAATGCGCCGAGACTTTCTTCAATTCGGTTTCGTGCAAGATCCTCAACCGCACGTATTTCCACAATCGCTTCATCTTCGTGCGGCCGGCCGTATCCACCGAGCACATTGAAGCCGATCCGCCGACCTACCGCAGCTACTACCCGCTCGAGCACGGCTTGCGCAGCGCGCTCGTCGACATCGTGCTCGATTTCCGGCTCGAACCGCGCTTCGCCGATTTCCGCCGCGACCTCCGCAACGTGATCCGCGCCTTTCGCCAGCGAACTCCGCGCCCGTATCGGCTCGAGGCGAATCACCAGATTCAGGTGTTGTCGTCGCTGTTCTATCGCGACCAGACCGCCTACGCCGTCGGCCGTGTGGTGAACGGCATGTACAGCGCACCGTTCGCGGTGGCGTTGAAGCATGCGGCGGATGGCCGCCTGTACGTGGACGCGCTGCTGACCGACGACGTCGAACTCGCGCTCCTGTTCTCGGCTAATCGTTCGTACTTCCTGGTCGACATGGAAGTGCCGTCGGCCTACGTCAACTTCCTGCGCGTGATGCTGCCCGACAAGACGGCGTCGGAGCTGTATACGATGGTCGGCCTGCAGAAGGGCGGCAAGAACCTCTTTTACCGCGACTTCCTGCACCACCTCGCGCACTCGCGCGACCGCTTCATCATCGCCCCAGGCATCCGCGGCCTCGTGATGAGCGTGTTCACGCTGCCGTCGTACCCGTACGTCTTCAAGGTGATCAAGGACCGCATCGCCGCCAGCAAGGACACCGACCGCGCGCGGGTGAAGGCCAAGTACGCGCTGGTGAAGCACCACGACCGCGCCGGGCGCATGACGGACATCCTCGAGTATTCGGACGTGTCGTTTCCGCGCGCCCGTTTCGCCCCGGAACTCTTAGCCGAGCTGCGCGAAGTCGTGCCGACGCAGCTCGAGGAGGACGGCGACCGGATCACGATCCGCCATCTGTACATCGAGCGCCGGATGACGCCGCTCAACCTCTACCTCGCGGCGGCCGACGACCAGCAGCGCCAGCAGGCAGTGCGCGATTACGGCAACGCCATTCGCGAGCTGGCCGAGGTCAACATCTTCGCCGGCGACCTGCTGTCCAAGAATTTCGGCATGACGCGCTACGGACGTGTCGTCTTCTACGACTACGACGAGATCGAGTACCTGGTCGACTGCCGGTTCCGCCGCATCCCTGCCCTGCCGCCGGGGTTCGACGACATGTCGGGCGACGTCTGGTATCCGGTGGGTCCGCTGGACGTCTTTCCGGAGGAATTCGCCACGTTCCTGCTGACCGACCCGCGCGTGCGGGAGATCTTTGAGGCCGATCACGCCGACCTGCTCGATGCGGCATGGTGGCAGCATACGCAGCAGAGTTTGCGGGAGGGCGGCGTGGCCGAGGTGCTGTCCTATCCCGTCGCCGTGCGCTTCGCGCCGCCACCCGCGGCCGGCGCCTGAAGGCAGCGGAAAGTCGACCGCCATGCAGGCGCGCGCGATCGCCATGCCCCGCCGCCGATTCGCAATCGCGTTGCTGCTGGCGGGCCTGCCGGCAGCTCGGGCGCTGCCGGCGGCCGACGGACTCGTCCCCGACGACCGGCGACGCTTCGCCGCGCGCGCGATGGCGCTGCGCGACGTGGCGATCCAGCGCGGCGACCAGCCGTACGGCGCCGTGGTCGTCAGGAACGGCGCGATCGTCGGCGAAGGGGTGAGCGCCGTCGTCACGTCACGCGATCCCGACGCCCATGCCGAACGCATCGCGCTGCGCGCCGCGGCCGTGACCGTTGGCGCCGACGACCTCGCCGGATGCCTGCTGTTCGGCAGCGCGCGCGCCTGCACACTCTGCGAAGCGGCGGCCGCGCGGATGCGCATTGCGCGCATGTACTACGGCGCCGACGGCGCCGACGCGGGCGCGCCACGCTCGGCGAAACTGTAATCGACAACTTCAACGCAACGACGCCGCTC
>JBDTNR010000149.1:0-7678 GCA_039933655.1 Betaproteobacteria bacterium
GACGCCGAGGTGCTGGCCCGCGCGCTGGGCGCGCGGCACGCCGAAAGCAATCGCGATCGGATGCGGCACATATTCCGCAACGTGCCGGTGCTCTACGGCTTTTCGTCGAAGGCCCCACTCGGCCGTTACGCGGGTCCGCTGCTCGATAAGTACTTCCAGACTGCGCCGTCCGGCGAAATCGCCAGCGGCCGCCCCAGCGCCAGGCTCACGAGCCTGTTCGCGCCGAGTTCGATGATCGTGACCGCGGGGCTGACCGACGCCGACCCGCACGCCGGGTTTCGCGGCGACGTCTGCCACTTCGCCGACGATCGGCTCTCCGACGCGCAGAAGATTTCGTTCGTCCACGACGTGCTGCGCCGCGACCCCGCCGAAGTGCGGATGTTCCTCGATCACCTGGAGCGCTATTCGGCGTCGCTCGGCGCCTCGCAGCGGCAGGCGCCGGAGTCTGCCGCCGTGCTCGCCGGGATCGCCGGCGACCAGGCAGCCCGGGCCCGGTTCCTCGAGTTCGCGCGCGACGCCGACGAGCCCGCGGTGCGGGCGCGCATGCTTGACCTGGCGCGCGGCCTTGGATGGCTGACGCCCGCCGAAGCGGGTGTCGAATTCCTGCGGATGATCGCCGACCGGATCAAGCGCGACGCCTTGGGCTCCGCCGAGGTGGACCTGGTCTGCGGACGCGGCAGCGACCGCGTGACGGGCGGGCTCGCGCTGCTGCCCGCGATCGCGCAAACGGGCAAGGTCGCGCACGCCGCGGTGCTCGCCTGCCTCGGCAATGCCGAAGCCCATGCGCGCACGCTGCGGGCGCTGACCAGCCGCAACGACGACGACGTCGCCATTGCGCAGGTGTATCTGCGGCACCGGCAAGTCGCCGATGTCGGCGAACTGCGCGAAATTGCCTCCGGCATCGCGCGGATGCAGGGCTCCGACGCGCAGGTGCGCGCGCTCGACACGCTGGCGCAGCAGCGGCTCGCCGATCCGCAGAGCTTAGACGAGCTGCTGCGCCTCTTTCCGCGCGCGCGCTCCCTCGACGTCCAGCGCGCGATTGCCGGCGTCCTCATCCGCGCCGACTACCAGGCGCTGTCACGCGCCGACGTCGCCCGCGCGCTGCGCCAGGGCCGGCTCAAGTCGGCGCAGGGCGACGACGTGATCGATGCACTGATCCGCCGGCTGCAGGCGCAGTAACGTCCATCACGCGAGACGCGTCAGCCTGCGCGCGCGCAGGATCGCTATCACGTCACCCGGATCGACGGGCTTGATCAGGTGATGATCGAAGCCGGCGTCGCGCGCCTGCGCCCGATCGCGCTCCTGCCCCCAGCCGGTGACGGCGACCAGCAGGCAGTCCACCAGCGAAGCTAGCTTCCGCAACTCCATCGCCAGATCGTAGCCGTTGAGCATCGGCATGCCGATATCGAGGAACGCGAGATCGGGGATGAAACTGCGCGCCAACGCGAGCCTCGCGGCACCGTCGTTGGCCACCCGCACGTCGTTGCCCATCACGCGCAGGATCGCGGCCAGGCTGGCGGCGAAGTCGCGGTTGTCGTCGACGATGAGGATGCGGTGTCCGGACGTGGCCACCTCTTCGGTGTGCGCCGCGACCGGGGCCGCCGCGCGCTCGGGCGAGGCAACCTGCGGCACCCGTACGACAAACCGGCTGCCGCGCGCGGGGCCGTCGCTCATGCCTTCGAGCGTGCCGCCGTGCATTTCGACGCGCCGCCGCGCGAGCGTCAAGCCCACACCCAGGCCCGCCTGCGGGCGCTCGAGCGTCTGGTCGACCTGCGCGAGGCGCGTCGCGTCTCCGGTCATCGGTATGGGCGCCTCTGGCAGCGCGACGTCGATCGTGTGCGCCGCTCCTGCGCGAACGGGCTCATCGTCCCGATGGCCGACGTCACCGCGGCCGCGAAATCCATCGGCGCCATCCGCAGCACCAGCTTGTCGGTGGCGATCCGCGACACGTCGAGCAGGTCGTCGATGAGCCGCACCATCTGCCGCAGTTGCCGCTCCATCATCGCCAGCACCTGCTCCGGTTCCATTCCGGCACGCGGCGGCAGCTTGAGCAGCGACAGGCCGTTGAACAGCAGTGCCAGCGGGTTGCGCAGCTCGTGCACCAGCGTCGCGAGGAACTGGTCCTTGTTGCGGTCGGCCGCGCGCAGCGAATCCTCGGCGCCGCGGCTCACCTGCATCTCGATCTGCAGCGAGCGATTGGACAGAGCGAGCGCCGCGGTCTGCCGGCCGACCTCGCCAAGCATCTCGTTGAACGCATCGACGAGCACGTCGACCTCAGGCGTCCGCGTGCGTTCGACACGCAGCGAAAAGTCCCGACCGTCCATCACCGCGCGCACCACTTCGGTGATCGACAACAGCGGCGTCGTGATCCGCGCCTGCAGGAATGCGGACACGAGCAGCGCGACGCAGAGGCTCGCCGCCATGACGGCCAGCAGGATCACCAGGTAGTTCGACAGCCACTCGCGCAACTCGTACTTCGCGCGCAGCAGCACCATCCCCGCCACCTCGCGTTTCTCGTACACCGGCTGCATCCGCGCGAAATTCCGTCTGGCTGCGCGTCGACGAATCACCTATGGGCGTGCCATTGGTCAACTGGCTGTTGTCGCGGTGGAAGGACTTGCCGTAGACGCGGTAATAGCCGTCGCCCTGGAGCCGGCCGCCGTACCGCGCGCTGCCACCGGTTTCGCGGTTGCCACCGCCGCCAGCCACCAGCGCGCCCTGCGTTTCCTGCGCCGTGCGCGTAATGATGTTGATGATGCCGTTGACGGCATTGGCGCCCCACAGTGTCGCGCTCGGCCCGCTGACGACCCCAATGCGGTCGACGTCCTCCAGCAGCACATCCTGCGCTTCCCAGAACGTCCCGGAGAAGAGTGGTGTGTAGACGGTGCGGCCGTCGATCATCACCAGCAGCTTGTTGGCGAGCACGTTGTTGAAGCCGCGCGCGGATATCGCGTACTGGTTGGTGTCGGTGCGCGCGACCTGCAGGTTGGGCGCGAGGTGCAGCGCCTCGGGCAGGCTCGTCACCCCGGAGCGCCGTATTTCGTCGCGCGAAATGACGTAGATGGACGCCGGGGCGTTGGCCAGCGTCTCCTCGCGGCGCGATACCGACTTCACGACGATGTTGCTCAGCTGCTCGAGCGACAGCTCGACCAGGTTGCCGACGCTCGGCCGCGTTTCCGCGGACACCACCGACGACAGCAGCAGCATGGCCGTGGCCATCCGCAGGCGCGTACTCGACGCCGCGTGGGTGCGCGCCGAACGTTACGCGCCAGCGAATCATCGAAGGTTTGGGCGGGTCCGGCCGTCGGCATGACTTGCCAACGGGTATACTTTCCCACGCAGTGCCATCCCTGCATGACGCCGGCGCCCGATCGGCACGAGGAGATCCTCCATGAGATTGTCCGCGACGCAACGCGAGCAGTTCGACCGCGACGGGTACCTGTTCTTTCCGGAGTTGTTCGACGCGCGCGAAATTCGGGTGCTGGTGGACGCGGTGCCGGCGCTCTATGCGCGGCACGAGGTGTACAACGTCCGCGAAAAAGGGTCGGACGCGGTACGCACGAACTTCGCCGCGCACATGTACAGCGCGCCGTTCGCCCGCCTCGCGCGTCAACCGCGCATGGTGGAGCCCGTCGAGGACCTGCTCGGCGAGGCGCTGTACATGCACCAGTTCAAGATCAATGGCAAGCAGGCATTCGCCGGCGACGTCTGGCAGTGGCATCAGGATTTCGGCACGTGGCACAACGACGACCTGATGCCGACGCCGCGCGCGATGAACGTCGCGATCTTCTTAGACGAGGTCGACGAATTCAATGGTCCGCTGATGTTCATTCCGGGGAGCCACAAGACAGGCATCATCGCGGCGAAGCACGACGTCACGACCACCAGTTATCCGCTATGGACGGTGGACGACGATCTGATCCGCGCTCTCGTCGCACGCGCCGGGGGACGCCATGGCGGGATCGTGGCGCCGAAGGGTCCTGCGGGCTCGATGATCCTTTTCCACTCCTGCCTGGTCCATGCCTCGACGAGCAACCTGTCGCCGTTCGATCGTGTCAGCGTGTACTTGAGCCTGTGCGCGGTCAGCAATCACATCCGGCGCTTCAAGCGACCGGAATACATCGCGCACCGCGATTTCACGCTGATCGCGACGCTGCCCGACGATTGCCTGCTGCGTGACTACCCGGTGCACCTGCCGTGGGCCGACGGGCTGCCGCCGTCCGCGCTGCAGACGTCGCTCGCCGAGATCAAGGCCGCGGCCTGACGCCGTCAGGCGGCCTTTGCGTCCTTGCGGTCGCGCAGCCCGTCCACGCCGGATTTTTCGGCGCAATGCACGCAGCAGAAGAAGCGGCCCGAAGCCTCCACACCGTGGCCGATGATGCGGCAGCGGCAGTGCGCGCATTCGGGCGCCATCATGGCGATCGCGCATTCGAAGCTGTCGAAGGTCTTCGTCACGCCCTCGCGCGTCAGCGTGAAGGCCTTGTCGTAATCGTTGCCGCAGTGGTCACAGCGTTGCATGGTCTGGTTCCTTCCTTCCGTGATGTTCCGTACTGTTGGTTCGTGGCGACGGCGCCCTGTCCATTTCAGCCGTACTTGCGCGCCACCGGATCCGCGGCGCCCATCTCCGCCAGCAGTTCCGCACGCCGTTGGCGGAAGCGCGCGCCCATCGACGAGCGTTCTTCCTCGGAGAAATGCTCGCCGAGTTCCTCGAACATTGCGCCCTCTTCTTCCTTTATATGGTGGTCCAGCGACTCGTGCAGCACCTTGGCATGCGCGCGCCACATGTCGGTCGCCGCGTCCTTGGTGTCGATCATCCGACCCAGCAGGATGTCGATGAGGCTGTGCTCGACGGCGCCCTCGCTGCCGGCAAGGCGCGAATCCGGCGAATCGCGCAGTTCCGTCAGCGGCACGTAGACGGCCTGCTCTTCCGCGCGCGAGTGCGCGATGAGCAGCGGCTTCAGTTGCGTGACCAACGTGCGGCGACGCGCGGCGGACGTCGTTTCGGCGAGTTCCCTGGCGAGATCAAGAATGACTTCGTGATCTTCCTTCAGCATCGAGCGCACGTCGTCGCCCGTGTAGGTGCCCAGCGTCGAGCGAAATTTCTCCAGTACGTCCATGGGATTTCTTCTCCGTGACAAGGCGGAAGCGGCATTGCTCCAAGACGTATCGTCCGCCGCTGCCGGCCAGCGGGCTGCCGGCGCCTGCCGGAACCGCGCGTAGGACGAGCGATAGGTCCTGTCAGGCACCGCATGCGGCCTCCCCGGCGACCCGCCGGTCCCGCGGCCTCTCCAGCACGCTGTAGGACGCGGACGACACTCGGTACCGCTGCGCGCCGATACTCAGGAGCGTGTCCGCGAGCGCAGGCTTGCCGCACGATGTTGCCGGTCGCTTGGCCCCTTGGCGCCGGTGCAACGGAAAACGGCAGCGCTCGCGCATCGCACACCGTACCCACGAACGACAATCACCGGAGCTTGTCCCATGCCATCCGCCCCAATCGATGCTGCCGCTGCGCCCCCGCCGACGCTGGCGACGCGCGCCGGCATGCTGGTCCGCGACGTCCGCGACCTGGCCTGCGATCACCTGGAACTGGCCGCGCTCGAAGCACAGCGTGCCGGTCAAGGCCTGACGAAGATGCTGACTGCCGCGGTCGTCATTTCGATCCTCGTCGTCAGCGCGTGGCTGGCGCTCGTCTCCGGCGGCATCGTCTGGGCCACCGAGAATGGCGTGTCGTGGCCAGTGGCGCTGATGATCGCGGCCGTTGTCAACATCGCGCTCGCCGGCGCGCTGGCGTTCTGGATCAAGGGCCAGTCCAGCGACCTCATGTTCGCGGCCACGCTGCGGCAACTTCGGCGGACCGCCGACGACCATGCCGAGGTGACGCGATGAAGTCTGAACGCGGGCTGGACGAGCGCATTTCCACCGTCGAACGCAAGCTCGAACTGCGACGCGAACGCACCGTTCGCCACCTGCAGGAGCTTCGCGCCGGCGTTGGCAGCGCGTCACGGTGGCTGCCGCTCATAGCCGCGGGCGGCGCGCTGGGCGTCGGCATCCTGGCCGCTCGCCGACGCACGGTTTTGTCGACGACCGGGACCGCGGTGCGCCGGACCGGCTGGCTGGCCGCGGCAATTGCGATGGCAGGCACGGCAATTCGCGTCGCCATGTCGCCGCAGGCCCGTGTGCTGTGGAGCGCCTGGCGCGACAACCGTCGACCGGCCGGCCGCTGACCAACCGTCGAACAAGCGCAGCGACCGTCCCGCTGCCACGGGCGGCATGGAATCGCCAGCGCTGTACAGCCGTCCCGCGTCGGACGTTGTTTCCGAGCGGCATGACCCCATGGGAGGTCGTCCGCGTGAAGGCGGGGACCCCAAGCGGTTTACCCCCCACGAAGTTCGTCCGGCCAACGACGCGAATTGATTGAAACACTCTGCCGACGGGAGACATTCGTCCTGAGAGGGCGTCCGGAACCGGACCCGTTACCGGAACGCCGCAACCTCCGTTGCCGCAAATCGATCGACGCGGACGACGTTGACACCTGCGGAAGGCGCACGAGTGTCGCTTTCAGCGCGCATCGCGCCATGCTGCTGCCGTGCATGGCCGCAGGCGGCAGCCTGCCTGCGGCCATGTGAACCCCGGCATCAGTTCGGCTTCGCCTTGTCCGCAGCGTTCTCTACTGCCTGGCCTGTGGCCTTGACATCCTTGCCGGCACCTTCGATGGTATTGCAGCCCGCCGTCAGCGCCAGCAGGGCAGCGAAAACCGCAGCGATGGTCGTCTTCATGATGTTCCTTTCGTAACGTTGGTCGATGTACACGCAGCAATGTGCCGCCGCAGCACGGTTGCAGGCGCCGTGCCAGGCACGAACGCCCGTTGTTTCAACGACATGCGCCGCCGCCGCGCGCCGCGCACGTAAGTCCTGCCATGACTCACGGGAAAACGTACATCGCGGCGGTCAGCGGGACACTGACGCGACGCGGCGCGGCGACCCGAGAAAGCGCATGGCGTTCGCGAGGTGCGATTCGGCCAGCACGACCGTTCCGGTGAAGCCACCTCCGGCCAGCGCGTGGAAGGTGCGCGTCCCGGCAAGCGCCAGCGCCGGCAGCGCATTGAGCAAAAGCCGAAGGTCGCGGTGTTCCGGGTAAACGCCGGCGACGCGGAAATGCCGGTACGAGATGAACCACGTGACCGTTGGCAACCGGCGCACCTGGCGAGCCGTCAACTCCGCGGAGGGCAGCGATACGCGCGGGCGGTGGCCTGCGCGGTGTTCAGCAGCCCCGTGGTGTCGACGTTGATGAAGACGACGTCCGTCGCGCCCATCGCCGCGGCTTTGTCGCGCGCATCGTTCATCGCGCCTTCGCCACGTTTCTCCTCCGAGCCGGCGAAAATGCTGCGCCCGCTTACGGTGCCCAGCAGCTTGCAGTCGCGATTGACGGTGGCAGGGTCGCCGTCGCGCACGCTACGCGCGGTCTGCGACGGTGCCGACGAGCAGCCGGCGAGCAGCAGCATTGCGAGGGAGTGAACGAGCACCCTTTTCATTGCCTGACCTTTTGAAGTGCGCTGCCAAACCGCGAAGTGTAATTGCTCCCCGCGCTCGGCGCGAAGGCCCTTGAAAAAAAGGCGGCTTGACCCCTTAAAGGGGACAAGCCGCCCAACGTCGGCGGACTTTCGTCCGGCCTATCCACA
>JBDTNR010000150.1:0-7660 GCA_039933655.1 Betaproteobacteria bacterium
TACCGCACGCTGCCGATGGTCTGGTACGTGCCGCCGCTGTCGCCGATCAGCGCGGCGGCCAATGCCGGCCAGCTGGGCGCCAATGGCCAGATACCGGACGTCAAGCAGTTGCGCATCCCGGTAAATTACCTGGCCAACCTGCTGACGGCGGGTGACACGGCGCCGGTGATCCGCGCGCTGGAGCGAATGCTCGCGATGCGCGCCTACCAGCGCGACAAGCACGTCGAAGGCCGCACCAATCTCGACGTGCTGGCGCAGGTCGGACTGACGGAACACCAGGTCGAGGACATGTATCACGTGATGGCGATCGCCAACTACGAGGACCGCTTCGTGATTCCCAGCACCCATCGCGAGTACGCGGAGAACACGTTCAACGTTCGCGGCGGCTGCGGGTTCTCGTTCGGCAACGGCTGTTCCGAGGGCGTCGGCGAAACCAGCCTGTTCGGCAGCGAAAAGCGACGCACGATTCCCATCAAGGCGGAGATTTGAGATGAGCCCCCGAAACTCACTGCGTTCGCTTCCCCCAGAGAGGGCACAGCCCTCCCTCGGTACGGCCCGGCGGGAGGGCTGATCGATGTTCTCATCCAAGACTCCCACCATGGCACTGACGCTGCGCGTACTGGCGCGACTGCTGAACTATCCGGACGCCGAAGTGCGCCAGAACTTAGGCGAGATGCGCGCGATCCTGCACCGTGAACGCGCTCTCGGCAACGACCGCCTGACCGAACTCGACGCGTTGATCGCGAACATCGAACACCAGAGCGCCATCGACGCCGAGGCCGACTACGTCCAGCTATTCGACAGCGGACGCCGGACGTCGCTGCACCTCTTCGAGCACGTGCATGGCGATTCGCGCGACCGCGGCCCCGCGATGATCGACCTCGCGCAGACGTATGAGAAGGCCGGCCTCTACCTGGCCGAAGGCGAGATGCCCGACCACCTGCCGGTCGTGCTCGAGTTCGCGTCGACGCAGCCGCCAGCCGAGGCTCGCGCCTTCCTGGGCGAAATCGCGCACATCCTCAACGTCGTGTTCAATGCACTGGACAATCGCGGCAGCCGCTACGCCAGCGTCCTGGGCGCGCTGCTCGAGCTCGCCGGCGAGAGCGTGAAGCCCGTGCAGGTGCCCGAAGAAGAGCCGCTCGACGAGAGCTGGGCCGAGCCGGCCGCCTTCGAAGGCTGCGCGACGCGCGGCCAGTCGCGGCCGGACCAGCCGCAACCGATCAATCTTGTGCGCAGGGACAGCCCTGCGAAAGGAGTGCGCGCATGAGCACGCTGCACGGCTTTCTCTTTGGTGTTTATCCTTACATCTGTCTCACGGTGTTCCTTCTCGGCAGCCTGCTGCGCTTCGACCGCGAACAGTACACGTGGAAGAGCGATTCCTCGCAGTTGCTGAGTCCAGGGTTGCTGCGCTGGGGCAGCAATCTCTTCCATATCGGCATCCTGTTCCTGTTCTTCGGCCACCTGTTCGGCCTGCTGACGCCGCACTGGTTCTACGGGCACTTCATAGAAGCGGACATCAAGCAGAAGCTCGCCATCTATTCGGGGGGATTCTTCGGTGTGCTGTGCTTCATCGGGCTGTCGATGCTGATCTACCGCCGCGTGTTCAATCCGCGCATTCGACTCACCAGCCATCGCACCGATATTGCGATCCTGATCATCCTGTGGTTCCAGCTGTCGATCGGCCTGATCACGCTGCCGTATTCCTGGGCGCATTCGGATGGCAGCGTGATGCTCATTCTCGCCGACTGGGCGCAGCGCATTCTCACTCTGCGCCACGTCGACGTCGACGTGCTGGTCAGCATGCCCTGGCCGTATCTGTTCCATCTCGTCCTCGGCATGACGATCTTCCTGCTGATCCCATTCAGCCGCCTGGTGCACGTCTGGAGCGGCTTTGGATCGATCGCCTACGTATTTCGCCCGTACCAGGTCGTGCGCGCGCGCCGGCTGAACCTCCCTGCCGGCAACAACACGCCGCCCAACAGCCTTTAGTAAAGACGAACGAACATGCTCACCACAATGGAACCGCAAGTGGCGCAGATCAACGGCGTGGCGCTGCACACGCCGGACGAAGCCCCCGGCGACGAAGTGCTGCGCCAGCGGGCGTGCACCGAGCTCTTACGGCAGGCGGCGCTCGATGTCGGCCTGCTCGCCGCCGATGACGCGCCGGCGATCGACGGCATCGTCAGCGAAGCCGCATCGGACGCCATCGAGGCCTTGCTTGCGCGGTCGCTCGCCGTACCGGAGCCTTCCGACGATGCGTGCCGCCGCCACTTCGCCGCCCATGCCGCCGGCTACCGAACCGGTGACCGCGCCCGCGTGCGGCACATCCTGTTCGCCGTCACGCCGGGCGTGGACGTGCGCGCGTTGCGCCAGCGCGCGGAGGCCGCGCTGCTCGACGTGCGCTGTCACCGCGACGGTGAAGCCGATCGCTTCGCCGCGGCGGCGGCGGAGCTTTCCAATTGCCCGTCGGGCGCGCAAGGGGGCGACCTCTCGTGGCTGACGCGCGACGACTGCGCACCGGAATTCGCGCGCGAAATCTTTGCCGGTCCGGAGATCGGCGTGCTGCCGCGCCTGGTGCACAGCCGCTTCGGCCTGCACGTCGTGGAGGTACTCGCACGCGAGGCGGGCGCCGACCAACCGTTCGAATCCGTGCGCGGGGCGGTGGCGATGGCGTTGCGGCAGACGGCCTACGTGACGGCGTTGCGCCAATACCTGCAGTTGCTCGCGGGCGCCGCCGATGTCCGTGGCGTGGCGCTCGACAGCGCCGATACGCCACTGGTGCAGTAACGTACCGCGACGGGGGACAGCGATGGACATCACCAATTTCGACGACCTGCTTCTGGCCGCACGCGGCGAGCCGGAGCCGCAGCGTCTGCTGTTCGTCTTCGCCGGCGCCGAGCTGCGCGCCGGCGCCACCGCCGCACAGCGCGCGCAATTCGACGCCGGCGAAGGCGGCGAACTGGCGCCGCTGATGTGCGTGGACCGGTCGGCGGCGGAGCTGTCCGGGTTTTCCGCCCTCGCCGCCGAAGCCGCGCTGGCGGGACCGCCGTGGGCGATCGTCTTCACTGCGGCGCTGTCCGGCCGCTACGGGATTGCGCCGACGAGCGTGGACGCGGAGGCGCCGCTGCAGCACATGGTCGACTCGATCAAGGCGGGCCGGCTCGATGGCATGCTGCCGTTCGACCGCCATGGCGATCCCGTGCAATTTGCGTGAGGTCGCGGAGGGGGGCCGTGTCCGCTGCGCGCTGAATGCGAATGACGAACGTATCCGCGCCCCCCGACGAACTGCTGCAGCGACTGCGCCGGTTCCATGACGATTACTTTCCCGGGGTCGCCGACCAGTTCCACGACCTCGTCAAGGATGGGCAGCACCCGACGATCCTGTTCATCGGGTGCTCGGATTCGCGGATCGTCCCGTACCTGCTGACCGGCACGGGCCCGGGCGAGTTGTTCATCATCCGCAACGTCGGTGCTTTCGTGCCGCCACACGACGGCTCCGCCGGCTACCACGGCACCGCGGCCGCGATCGAGTTCGCCGTGCTGAACCTCGAGGTCTCGCGTATCGTCGTCTGCGGCCACTCGCATTGTGGCGGCATCCGCGCGCTCTACGAGGAGCCGCATCCGCAGGCGACCAATCTCGCCGCGTGGCTCGAGCTGGGGCGCGAGGCCGCGTTGCCGGTGCAAGTCACGCCGGAGGCGCTGCAGCGGACCGAGCAGCGCGCCATCGTGCTGCAGCTGGAACGCCTGATGGGCTATCCGATGGTGCGCGAGCGGGTCGAGTCCGGGAAGCTTGCGCTCCATGGCTGGCACTACGTGCTCGAAGACGGCGAGGTGCACGTGTTCGACGTGAAGTCGGGGCGGTTCCTGCCGGCGGCGGATGCGTTGCACAGCGGCACGGGGCCCTACGCGCCGTACGCGGACGACGGGCCCAACTGACATTTGCGGTGTTGGCGCAAGGGGAGGCGCTGGGCCACGGGCCCCCGGTTGCCGGCCTGTGCTGCGCGCGCCGCCTTCGACGGCCGCGGACGGTCGAATGCGCGGCGATCGGGTGGCGCAATGGGCCACAAGCCTATAATTCGAACATTCCTCGTATCGTCGCCGCCGCCGCCGCGGCGGTCACCGGTTTTTGCGCTCGCGCGACTGATCGCCATCCCGCGGGCTTCCACGGCAATGCAATCCACGGGATCTTCGGCATCGATCCGTCGCGGCCCGACCGTGCGCGGTCGTCACGACACGCTGATCGCTGCCGGAACCGAATCCAACGAACGGAGAGGCTTCAAATGAAGAAATCGACCATCGCAATCCTCACGGCGGCATCGCTGCTTGCCGCACCCGCATTTGCGCAGGACCTCATTTCGCAGAATTTCATCAAAGGCGGCGACGAGACGCTGACGCTGAACCTGGGTGGCATCGTCAACCAGTTCGATACGACGCTGCAGCTGAACGGCCCCGGCGTCAATGGCAGCAACCTGAACCTCGAGGGCAACGGCTTGAGCAAGAACCTGTCGAGTTTCGAGGCGTCCGCGACTTGGCGTTTCCTGTCGCGCAACCGGATCGATGTCCTCTTCTTCGAAGCCAAGCGCAGCGGCAGTCGTACGCTGGATCGCGCGATCACGATCGATGGCACGGTCATCCCCGTCAACTTCGCGCTGGGAGTCGACGCCAAGGACGCGTTCCTGCTGGCCGACTACCGCTTCTCGTTCGTCAAGACGCCGGAAGTCGAAGTGGCGGGTGCGCTCGGCTTCTACGGCGGACAGTTCAAGTACAACCTGAATGCGACGGGCATCCGTGACGGCCAGACGGTGGAAATCGGCAAGACGGCGTCGACCACGGTGCCGCTGCCGCTGATCGGCGTGACGCTGGATTGGTACATCAACCCCCGCTGGAAGCTCTCGGGAAACGTCGCGGGCATCAAGGCGAACATCGGCGATGTCGACGGCTCGGTCGTCGTGGCGGGTGCGGCCACCGAATTCATGCTGACGCGCAACGTCGGGCTCGGGCTGGCGTATATGTACTCCGACCTCGACGTCGACGTGACCAAGGGCGGCTTCGACGGCAACCTCACGTGGAAGATGAACAGCGTGCGCGCCTACGCGCAGCTCAAGTTCTGACGTAGCGCCGCAGCGCCTTTCAGCGCGCCGGGGCCGGTACCGCCGGCTCGCTCAGCGATTCGAGAAAGGCGACGAGCGCATCCACGTCGTACTGGTCGAGGCCGAGCGGTTTCAGTATCCGCTCGCCATCGGCATGCAGGCGATCTTCGTCCAATTGCGAGTAATGCCGCACGACCTGCCGCAGCGTGGCGAGGCTTCCGTCGTGCATGTACGGCGCCGTGCGCGCGACATTGCGCAGCGACGGCACCTTGAATTCGCCGAAATTGCGGTGCTCGAGCGCCACGAAGCGCGTGCTGGTCGGCGCGGCGCGCGCCGGATCGTCGTTCCACGCGCCGAGCAGGTTGTGGCGGTTCGCCTTGAGCTTGCGGATGCCTTCGTGCCGGCCTGGGTCCACGCGACCCGGTTCGACGAAGAATCCTATCCCGATATCGTGGAACTCGCCGTTCGACAGGCGCGGTCCGCTGTGGCAGAACGTGCAGTTGCCGCTGCCGACGAAGATGGCGACGCCGCGTTGCGCGAGCAGCGGATAGCGAGCGGCGGCCACCATGTCGCCGCGCGCGAGCGCGTCGCGGAAGTCGTCGAACGGCGTGCGGCCGGTGACGAGCGTCTCCTGGTACGCCGCCAGCGCCTTTGCCGCATCGACGGCGAGGCGCTCGTCATCCGCGTCAGGTGCGGCACTAAACGCCGCACGATAACGAGCGGCCAGTTCGGGATCGTCGCGAACGCGCGCCGCAACCCGCGCGAAGTCGCTGTTCATCTCGCGCGCGTCGGTGATGGGCCGCAGGCTTTGCGCCCACAGGCTGTCGTTGGCGCCATCCCAGCCATACCAGCGCTGGCCACCGACGTTGGCGAGCGTCGTCGTGTTACGGTCGGCGATGGCGATGCCGCGCGCGCGCGGCAGTCCGTCGATGAAGGCGCGCGTCGGTTGATGGCAGGTCGCACAGGCGATGGCGCCATTGCCGGAAAGCGACGTGTCGCGAAACAGCCGTTCGCCGAACGCTATGGCGGCGGCGTTGCCGGATACACGGTTGGACGCGTCGAAGCGGCGCGGCGGCGGCCATGGCCCCAGCGACAGGACCCGCCGCAGTTCCTCCGGGCTGAAGGTCACGACGGCCGGCGGCTGTGCCGTCGCGCCGAGCACGACGCAGGCGACGGCGGCGGCAACGAGAAGTCGTAGCGGGAGGCCGCTCACTCGACGCGCATCGTGCTGGAAAGCCGTTGCGTCGCGTTGCCGGCGACGACGTCGAACGTCAGGTCCCAGCGGCCCGGCATGTGGAAGAGCAGGCCCTCGGCGCGATACGTGCCGGAACGCAGCACCGTAACGCCCGGGCGGTAGTTCATGCCGTGCCGGTGCTCGGGCATGTTGGCATCGATGCGCACCGATTGCGGCGGACGCGCGCCGCCGCGCGGACAGACAGCGAAGTCGACGACGAAATGCCGGTTGATCTCGATCGCAGCCGGCGTCGTCGCGTACACCACGATGTAATGGCTGTTCTCGACGATGCGCTTGCCGCCGCCAAGCCCTTCGCCGCACGCCTGCGCGCCGGCGATGGCCGCAAGCGGGAGCGTGGCGGCGAACGCGACGGTGCGCGCGAACCTCATTGCCCCGCGGCGGGTTTCCAGAACGCGAACAGCGCCTCGCCGTTGCGCCATCCGATGCGCTCGGCGAGCGCCGGCGGCAGGTCGGCAAGAAACGCGCGCGACCAGTTGGCGTGCTCGACGATATAGTGCCAGCGCTCGGGCGTGAAGGTGTCGGTGCCGACCATGAAGCGGTCGGGAAACTCGGTGAATACCGCGCGCCATTCCGGCGGCACTTTCCCGCCGCCGCCGTGCTCGCTGCGGAATGCCAGGTCGCACCACAGGTTGCGGTGCTTGCGCAGCATGTCGCGGACGACATCGGGACGATCGAAACCCGAATGCGCCCACAGAATGCGCGCATTCGGATCCTGCCGGTACATGCGCTCGATTGCGTCGACGTCCGAGTGCGCGTGCAGGATCAGCTTGTATTGCCTGGCCAGCGCCACCATCCGCATCGGCACCGGCAGGTCGGCGTCCGCGCCATAAAGGTGGAACTCGCCGATCGCCGCATAACGCTTGCTGCGTAGCCGTTCCTCGAGGAAGGCGGCGACGCTGTCGTCGCGCACCCAGGTGGAAATCTCGCCGCGCGTGCGATACGGGCGCAGCGAGGGGATGACGAGGTCCGGCGCCTCGGCCACCAGCCGCTGTGTGCCTTCGTCGCCGGAACTCGAGATCACCGCGCGTTTGAGTCCCGCCTTGCGCAGGATGGCGATCGCCGCCTTCGGCGGCAGGTTTTCCCACGCATCGTGGCTGTAGTGCACGTGCGCGTCGAAGATCGGCAACTCCGCGGCGAGCGTCGTCGGCGCGAACGTGACGAATGGCAGGAACAGGACCAGCGTGCGGGCATTCATCCGCATATCTTCATGGTTTAATCGCCGGATGCCAAGTCCGCCGCGTTCCCCCCGCCGCTGCCCCTGGTGCGGCGAGGACCCGCTCTACGTTGCCTATCATGACCAGGAGTGGGGTTTTCC
>JBDTNR010000151.1:0-7614 GCA_039933655.1 Betaproteobacteria bacterium
ACTTCCCCCAAAGAAAAACGCGATGCCGACTCGGTCGGTCTGTCGTCTGCCCGAAGTGCAGCGCCGGAGTTGCATCGGGCAATGTCCGGCGCACCCGCGAACGGTCGGGCAACCCCCGCTGGCCGACTGTAACAAGTTGTTACAAGGGCTACAAGACCCGCCGGTCAACCCGTGTGCACGAGCGCTACATGACGTTGTCCGCAGGTCCGTTCCATGCGCGACGAAGGCCCGGAGTAGACTGTGGACAAGACAGGACTACTCGTACGGGATGTTCACGGGTCCTGGCGATGGCGGGCGGCGAAGACGTCTGGTTGACGGGATCGAGGGTCAACCGTCAAGGGCATCGCCGGTAAACCGCGTAGTTTATCAAATGACCCGCAGCGTGATGGCCTTGAGGACGGCGCGCGTGCGGTCCCGCGTCTCCAGTTTTTCGAGAATTGCGGAAACGTAATTCTTGACGGTGCCCTCGGCAAGAAACATCGCGCGCGCGATTTCGCGGTTCGAGTAACCGCCCGCCATCAAGCGGAGCACGGCGACCTCGCGCTCCGTGAACAACGCACGCGGCGCGTCGTCGGCGTGATATCGGTATCGCGCGCGGACCGGATCGGTACTGACCGGCTGCAGCAAGGTTTCGCCGCGGGCAATGCGACCGATCGCGTCGCACAGGTCCTCCGGGGCCGCATCCTTCAGCATGTAGCCCTGGACGCCCGCGGCGATGGCCCGCAGCAGGAGATCACGGTCGTCGAAGGTCGTCAGCAGCAGTACGGGGGTCATGTCGCCGCGTTGGCGCAATTGCCGCACCGCCTCGATGCCATCGATACCCGGCATGCGGATGTCGCTCAGAACTACGTCCACCGGGTGCGCCGCCAGCTGCGCCAGCAATGCATCGCCGCTGTCGGCCTCGAACACGATCACGATGCCGTTTCGCTCGAGCAACGCGCGCAGTCCTGCTCGCACCAGCGCCTGATCGTCCGCGAGGGCGATCCTAAGGCGCGGCTCTATGACGAGGCTCCCCTGCGGACGTCTGGCCGGTTCACAGCGGCACGCTCGCGTCGATGCGCAATGCGCCGTGGTCGCCGACGGCGATGTGCAGCGTCCCGTTGGCGGCAGCGACGCGCTCGCGCATGCCGGCCAGGCCACTGCCCTCGCGGACGGGACCGCGGACCCGGCCATCGTCGTCCGCGCGAATCAGCAACCGCGAGGCGTCGCGTGCGAGCGTGACGAACAGCGTCGTCGCTTCGGCGTGCCGCGCGCTGTTGGTCAACGCTTCCTGCACCAGCCGCAACACCAACTCGGCCGTCCCCGCATCGGTGACCTCCACATCGTCGTCCATCGTCAGGGCCAGCTTCAGCGTCGGCAACGGCGCCGCGAGTGCGTGCAGTGCCGTGCGCAGGTCGAGTCCGTGGGTATCCCGCAGCGATTGCACGACATCGCGGAGATCGTGCATCAGATCCGCGGCCAATAGCTGCGCTGTCGCGACCTCGGCGCGCGGTGCGTGCGTCGGATCGGCGGCCAGCATCCGCAGGTTCAGCGTCAGGGCGGTGAGCTTGTGGCCCGCGACGTCGTGCAACTCGCGGGCCATCCGCAGGCGCTCCGCGTCGCGCGCGCTCTCGGCGAACAGGGCGCGCGTGGCGAGCAGGTCGGCGTTGACCCGCAGCAGCGCATCGCGGGAAGCCTCGGCGCTCCGGGCGTAGTGCGACGACAATGCGGCAAACGCCTGGAATCCTGCGTACAGCAACGACACGGTCAACGCGTCGCGCTGGCCCGCGTCGCGCAGCAGCAGGTACGACAGCACGTTGAGCGCGATCACCGCAGGCACGACGACGCGTGGCGGGTAGGCCATCGCGAGTTGTGCCACCAGCACGACCAGCAGCACGGGAGCCACACCACCGCGAGGGGCAAGCCACACCAGCGCGAGCGCGCAGATCGCCTCCGCCGCGAGCAGCCAGGCGCGCGCGCGGCGTTGATGACGGCGGGGAATGAAATCGCCCGCGAGGAGCGCCAACAGGTAGGCGACCAGCAGTGTCCACAGCAACGGCTGCTGTGTGGAGTCTTCGACGCGCAGCGCCAGCGCCACCGCCAGCCAGGTGACGATGCCGGCGATGTGCATCGGATGCAGGAGCGTGCGCGCGGCGTCGGGCATTCGCCATGCTGCCGGCTTGGGCAGTGTCTGGCAATGCGGCAATGGCAGAAAGTGACTTTCGGCACGTCGTTCCGGTGACGGCGGGCACTGTGGCGCGGCGCGGCGGTCGCGCATGCTGCGCCTACGTCACTACGGATCTATTGCCATGACCACCATCTACTCCACCGTTGTCGCCGCCCACGGAATCGTCGGCGTTCTGGCGCTGCTCACCTTCTGGGGCGCCGTCGCCCTGCGCAAGGGGTCTCTTCTGCACCGTCGCATCGGCCAGACGTATCTCATCGCCATGCTCGGCGTCATCGGCACCGCGGTCCCGCTCGCCGCACTCAAGTACGAGCAGGGACAACCTGTCGTTGCCGCGTTCCTCACGTACCTGGCCGTCATCACCGCGACGGGAGTGTGGAGCGCCTGGCGCGCGATTCGCGACAAGCACGATGTCGTCCGCTATACCGGTCCCGTCTATGCGGTGTTCGGGTGGCTGTGTCTCGCCGCGGGGCTCGGCGTGATGGCGCTCGGCGTCATGGCGGGATCGCCGTTGCTCGCGGGATTCTCGATCATCGGAGTCTTCGTAGGACAGGACATGCTGCGGAATCGCCGCGACCCGAGCCGCCTCGCCGCGGAACCGCGCTGGTGGCTCAAGGAACACTACTCGGCGATGCTCGGCAACGGCATCGCCACGCATGTGGCGTTCCTCGCCATCGGCCTTCCACGGTTGCTGCCCGCGATCGACGGCACCGCGCTTCAGTATGCGGCGTGGTTCGGACCTGTCGGCGTGGCGTTCATCGCCAAGCTGATCATCGACCGCCGCGCGATGCCGGTGGCGCGCCTGCGTACCACCTGACGTGGGTCAATGGAAAGGCGAGACGATCCGCAGGACAGGTCGAGGCAGCTGCTTGCCGCTATCGAATCGAAGCAAAGCGGAGGAAGGGCGCCTGCACCCGGACTGGTGCCAAGTGTTTGCATTCGATGGTGGGCCCGGCTGGATTCGAACCAGCGACCAAGGGATTATGAGTCCCCTGCTCTAACCGTCTGAGCTACAGGCCCGTCTCGGGGAGTGCCTGCAACGCGTCTGCGACCCCGGGGTGCGCGGTGCGATTATAACGGAGCGTCCGGCACCGGGTCGCGGCGTAGCGCGCGGCAGCGGTGTAGTAAAATCGACGTCAAAGCGTCCCTACGACGGGCTTAAGGTTTGCAGCACTATCTTTCTCCGCTCCTGAAACCCCAGTCGGTCGCGTTGGTGGGCGCCTCCGAACAAGCGGGCTCGCTCGGTCGCACGGTGTACGAAAATCTGCTCGCCGGCCAGTTCCAGGGCACGATCTACGCGGTCAATCCGAACCACCGCAAGATCTTCGGCGCGCGCTCGTATGCGTCGGTTGCCGCGATCGGCAAGCCGATCGACCTGGCGGTGATTGCCGCGCCGGCCAGCGCGATCCCCGGAATCCTGGACGACCCGCGCGCGCGCATGCGCACGGCGGCGGTGATCACATTCCCCGAAAGCGATCCGACGGTAGGCAAGTCGTGGCGGCGCACGGTCGCATCGATCGCGCGCAAGCGCGGCATCCGGCTGCTGGGTCCCGGCGCGTTCGGCGTCGTGCGGACCGACATCGGACTCAACGCGACCTTCTGCGCCCCCATCGCGTTGCCCGGACGACTCGCGCTTGTCGCCCAATCCGGTGCGGTCTGCACGGCGATGCTCGATTTCGCCGCGCCGATGCATATGGGCTTTTCGACCGTGACATCGCTCGGCGGCGGCATCGACGTCAGTTTCGGCGAACTGCTCGAAGCACTGGTCAACGATGCGGGCACCGACGGCATCCTGATGTACGTCGAAAGCGTCGGCGATTCCCGCGCGTTCCTGTCCGCATTGCGACAGGCGGCGCGCACGAAGCCGGTCGTCGTGCTGAAGGCCGGTCGATCGCACGAACGGGTGCCGGCGGAGGATGAGGTCGGCGAGCCGTCGATCGCGCCCGACGCCGTGTTCGATGCTGCGCTTACCCGCGCCGGTACCGTCCGCGTGCTCACGTACACGCAGCTGTTCGCGGCGGCGCGCATCCTGGGTCGCGGCAAGATTCCACGCGGCGACCGCCTCGCGATCGTCTCCAACGGACGCGGGCCGGGCATCCTCGCCGCCGATTGCGCGGCGGCGGCCGGCGTCGCGCTCGCGCAGTTCGTGCCGGAAACGATTCAGGCGCTCGATGCGCTGCTGCCGCCGGAGATCGCGCGCGAGAACCCGGTCGACGTGCGCGGCGATGCGCCGCCGGCGCGGCTTGCCGCGGCCGTGGCCACCGCGCTGTCGGATCCCAATACGGATGCAGTGCTCGCACTGCATGTTCCGCGTCCCATCATCGGCGCGATCGAAGCGGCGCACGCGGTGGCCGCCGTCGCGCGCGATTCGCGCAAGCCGGTGCTCGGCGCATGGCTGGGCGCGCTTAACCGGCCCGACGTGCACAACGCGCTCGATGCCGGCGGCATCGCCAATTTTTTCACGCCGGAGAACGCCGTCGACGCGTTCGCGTTTCTCGCCGCGTACCGCCGCAACCAGGAGTGGCTGCTCGAGGTGCCGTCGTCGCAGCCGGATCCGGAACCGCCGGACCTGGACGCCGCCGAAGCATTGCGCGTGAAGGCGCTGGCCGAGGGCCGCGGCATCTTGCCGCCGGCGGAAACGCAGCAGTTGCTTGCGACATTCGGCATCGCCACCGCGCCGCTCGCCGTCGTGACGACGCGGGAGGAGGCGCACGCGGTCGCCCGCCGCCTGCACGATCCGGTGTCGCTGACGCTCGAAGGCGCGGCCCCGCCCATCGAACGCACCGGCATCGTCAGCGGGCGCGCGCTGGCGCGGGCGTGGCAGGAGTTGGCAAATGCCATGCCAAAGGAAGCGTCGGCAGCGGCGCAGGTCGCCGTCCAGCATGCGACACCGCCGGGCGTGACAGGCGCCTGCGCGATCGCCGTTGCGACGGACCCGGTGTTCGGCCCCGTCATCGCCGCGGGTGCCAGCACGCGCGGCGTCGCGGCACCGCGATTGCGCGCCGTGATGCTGCCGCCGCTGAACCGCCGGTTGGCGGCGGACCTGCTCGCCGCCGCGGGCATCGCGTCGCCCGCCGAGTCGCTGATTCAGTTGGTGCTTCGCGTGTCGGCACTGGTCTGCGCACTACCGTGGGTGCGCTCGCTCGCGCTCGATCCGGTCGTCGTCGTGCACGGACGGGTGGAGATCCCGTTCGCGCGCATCGCCGTCGATCCCAAGCAGAAGTCGGGCCCCGGCTATCGCCACATGGCGATCCACCCCTATCCGGTCGAACTCGAAGCGCAGGTCGCGTTGCGCGACGGTACGCAGCTTTCCGTGCGCCCGATCCGGCCGGAGGATGCCGAAATGGAGCGTCGTTTCGTGGCCGCCATGTCGGAAGAGACGCGGTTCTATCGCTTTTTCTATCGGCTGCACGAGCTGACTCCCGCGATGCTCGGGCGCTTCACGCAGGTCGACTACGATCGCGAGCTGGCGCTGCTCGGGCTGGTGCCCGATCCTCATGGGCCCGGCGGCGTGGCGATCGCCGGCGTCGCGCGTTATATCGCCAACCTCGATCATGAAAGTGCGGAATTCGCCGTGGTCGTCGCCTGGCATGGCCGCGGCGTCGCGACTGTGCTCATGAAGGCGCTGATCGCCTGCGCCAAAAAGAAGGGCCTGCAGCGTCTCGTGGGCACGGTGCTGCGCGCGAACCAGAACATGGTCCGCTTTTCGCAGAGCCTGGGCTTCGTGTTCTCCGACGACCCGGAAGATCCGGAGCAGGTGAAGGCCGAGCTGGTGCTGCGCTGACTGCGTCAGCGCAGCGTGGGACACGATTCGGCTAGACTGTCCGCATTCCGCGACCAAGGCGCGCCATCATGAAGATCCTGTGTCCGACCGACGGTTCCGAGTATTCGGTGACGGCGTTGCGCCAGCTGCTGCAGCACCTTTCGTGGTTTGCCGAGGCGCCCCAATTGGCGCTGCTCAACGTCCACCCGCACCTGCCGTACGCGCGCGCCGTGGCCTGGGCGGGCAAGGAGGCCGCGCAGGTTTATTACGAGGAAGAGGGCAGCGCGGCGCTGGCGGCGGCCGCGGCGGTACTCGAGGAACTGGGAATCCCGTACGAGCGCGTGATGAGGATCGGCGATCCTGCGGAGGAGATCACGAAATTCGCCGTCGAATGGAACGCGGACCTGCTCGCCATCGGGCGGCACGGCCACTCCGCGGTGGCGACGCTGCTGATGGGTTCGGTGGCGCAGAAGGTCTTGGCCACCGCCACCATTCCGGTATTGTTTCCCTAGCCGCCACTGCCCGCGCGCATCGCGCGGCGGACTTCGCATTTCTGTCCAACGCTGGCGACGGAATAGAACGCATCGCCCGAATGTTCAGCAGAGTTACCCACGCAGGGCCACACGGAAAGTCCACAGGAGAAAGCGCATGAGAAGGAAAATGGTCACGATCGGCATGTCCGTCGTCATGTCGGGACTGCTGGGCGTCGCGCACGCGCAGCAGGGCGGCATGGGGTTTTTCGTCACGAGCAAGGTGTCGGGCAAGGGTGCCGACTTCGGCGGACTCGCAGGCGCGGACAAGTTTTGCCAGACGCTTGCCGCGGCGGCGGGCGCGGGCGGCAAGACGTGGCACGCGTACCTCTCGACCCAGGCCGCAGGCGGCGCGGCGGCGGTCAACGCGAAGGACCGCATCGGCCGTGGCCCGTGGCAGAACGCCAAGGGCGTCGTGGTGGCCAAGGACGTGGCGGACCTGCACGGCCCCAGCAACAACCTCAACAAGCAGACCGCGCTCACGGAGAACGGCGACGTCGTCAAGGGCCGCGGGGACCAGCCGAACCAGCACGACATCCTCACGGGCACCCAGCCGGACGGGACCGCCTTCCCGCCGGGCGATGACAAGACCTGCGGCAACTGGACGAAGAGCGGCGACGGCGCCGCAGTCGTCGGCCACCACGACCGGCAAGGGCTGCCCCCGCCGGAGTCAGCCCAGTCGTGGAACTCATCGCACACGACGCAGGGGTGCAGCGCGGAAGTGCTGCCGAAGACGGGCGGCAACGGATACATCTATTGTTTCGCGGCGAACTGACGCGGTCGCCGCGCGACGGCATTATGGAGGAGTTATTTTCGACAGCATTCGCCTGAAATACCTGCACTGACCCGCGCCCGGCTTCACGCCGGGCGCGCGCGATGGAGAGGGTCGGAGAGTGCCGCCCTGCATCGGCACTATGGATTGGCGCCCAAAGAGAAACGCCCCGCATCGGGCGGGGCGTTTCAACTGCATGCTGCAGGTCGCGCGTGCGACCGCGACGGAACCCCCGGGGAGCCTGCCTACTCGCCCTCGAGAAAGCTCCGCAGCTTTTCCGACCGCGACGGATGCCGCAGCTTGCGCAGCGCCTTGGCCTCGATCTGACGAATGCGCTCGCGCGTGACGTCGAACTGCTTGCCGACCTCTTCGAGCGTGTGGTCGG
>JBDTNR010000152.1:0-7593 GCA_039933655.1 Betaproteobacteria bacterium
GCATAGGAGAGGCGCAAGCCAATTAAGTTCCCGCAAGAGTGCAACACTACACTAGCGCGTTGTCAGCGCCCCCTTGGGCCACCACAGGTAATTGACGGGATCGTCGGGGCACGGGCCGAGACCGCACTCCAGCAGGAACGCCGCGGCGTTCGCCAGTGCCAGCACCACGAACAATCCGCATGCCAGCCGGGCGAGCGCCGCCGGCGGCGGCATGCGGTCGCGCATCGGCGTCGCGGGTGCGAGCAGCAACATCATGCCGACGTAGACCACCAACGCGCCGTAGCCGACGAACGCCCACGTGTAGAAGTGAAAGCCGAAAAACGCCGAGCCGTACGATCCGCTGCCCGGCACCACATGCAGCGCGATTTGCCGCAGCGATGCGCTGCCGGCGGCCACCGACGTCAGCAGGACGAGCCCGTAGTGCGCGGGGGAGTAACCGGCGCGCAGGTTGAGCATCAGGCCGACGCCCGCGACGACGAAGCCGACGCGCTGCAGTGCGCACAGCGGACAGGGAAGCTCGCCGAGTACCAACTGGTAGTAGAAGGCGACCAGCAGGACGCCGCAGATTCCGAGCAGCGCGAGCGTGTCGAAGGAGCGTTGCATCGAAGGCTTCGCTTTCAGAGAGTGACGGCTAGCTTGTCGGTGGCGTGATAGAAGAGCCACCACACCTGCACGAAAACGGTGACGAGACCGAGACCGAGCGCAAGTCTGCGGCGACCGGCGAGCGCGGCCAGCGCCGCGACGAGACCCAGTACGAACGGTAGTACCATCACCATCGTGAACGCCTCCGCCTGTGTTCGCCGCGCGCGCGGGTTGCACGCGCCAGGCATGCCTGCCGATCGGTGCGCGTCATCCCGCGTGATGCGCCCGATGATACTCCTGCGTCTGCTGCTTGCCGTCGCATGGTTCGGCGCGGCGGCGTTGGCCGACGCGGCCGACCCCGCGAAAGTGCTGCGGGTCGCCACCAGCGACATCGACACGCTCGATCCGCATCAGCTGCAGGACAAGTTCTCGCGCGACGTCTCGCTCATGATCAACGAGGCGATGTTCGAATGGTCGTATCTGGACCGGCCTCCCGTGCCGGTGCCGCGCACCGCCGCGGGCAAGCCCCAGGTCGGCGCCGACGGCAGGACGTGGACCATCCGCATCAAGCCCGGCATCTTCTTCACCGATGATCCGGCGTTCAAGGGCGCCCGGCGCGAGCTCGTCGCCGACGATTACGTCTACTCGGTCAAGCGTTACGTCGATCCCAACCTGCGCGGCGGCGGCGATCCGCAGGTCACCGACCTCATCGTCGGCATGCGGCCGCTCGTGGATGCCGCGACCAAGCCCGGGGCGCGCTTTGACTACGACGCGCCGGTCGCGGGACTGCGGGCACTCGACCGGCACACGCTGGAACTCAAGTTCAGCGCCGTGAACTACCCGGTCGCGACCGACATCCTGATGGTGCAGGCCGTCGCGCGCGAGGTGGTCGAGGCTGCGCAAGGGAACATCCAGGCGCGCGCGGTGGGCACCGGCCCGTACCGGCTCGCCGACTGGCAGCGCGGTACGCGCGTGGTGCTCGTGGCCAATCCCGACTATCGCGAGCTCGCGTTCCCCTCGAGCGGCGATCCCGCGTACGCCGACCTTGTGCGCGAAATGAAGGGCCGGCGCCTGCCGGCGATCGGGCGCGTGGAGCTCTCGATCATCGACGAGCAGCACGTGCGCCTGCTCGAGTTCGAGCGCGGCAAGCTCGGCGTCGTCGAGCTGCGCGGCGAAGCGGTGGGGCCGTTTCTGAAGAACGGCGAGATGCTGCCATCGCTCGCGGCGAGCGGTATCAAGCGCATCCCGTACGTCACGAACTCGGTGCGCGCGCTGTACGTCAATATTGACGATCCCGTGCTGGGCGGCATGGCGCGCGAGCGCGTGGCGCTCCGCCGCGCGATCTCGCTCGCCATCGACGCCGAGACGCTGATCAAGGTGATCTACGCCGGACAAGGCCTGCCCGCGAATCAGATCATCGGGCCGGGCTTGAGCGGCCACGATCCGGCCTGGCCGCCGCGCGAGTACGATCCCGCGCTCGCGGCGGCGCTGCTCGATCGCATGGGCTTTGCTAAGCGCGACGCGCAGGGCTTTCGCATGACCCCCGAGGGCAAGCCGCTCACCGTGGTGCTGACCATCTTCACCGGCACCGTCTGGCGCGAAATCCAGACGCTGCTCAGGAAGAACTTCGACGCGCTCGGCGTGCGCCTCGACTTCCGCTCGGTGCCGGTGCAGGACCTCTTCAAGGAGGTGGCGCAGGGCAAGTTCATGCTCGCCATCCACGGTCGCAGCCTGACGCCGAACGGACTCGGCTTCAGCCAGTTCTACGGCCCGTCGCCGCCGCAGCAGAACGAGTCGCGCTTCCGCTTCGCGCAGTACGATCGCGCGTTCGAGGCTTTCCTGCAGGCGGCGAGCGACGCGGACCGGATGCGCGAGGCACGGACGATGATCGCCATCCTGCACTACCATGCGCCGTTCATTCCGCTGCAGGTCGACGTGCAGAACGCGTTCGTCCAGCCGTGGCTCATGGGCTACGTGCCATCCCCGTTCTCCGCATACTTCCAGTACCAGGACCTGGCGCCGTCGCGGGCGCCATGAAGCGCCGGCCGCCGGCGCCCTGCCCGGCGTGGCTTCCGCTCGGGTACAATGCCGTTCCTTTTTCCCAACAAAAACAGCACCATGCGCGTTTCAAAGTTCTATCTGTCCACGCTGAAGGAAGCCCCGGCCGAAGCGGACATCGCCAGCCAGCAGCTGATGCTGCGCGCGGGCCTCATCCGCAAGCTCGGCAGCGGCCTCTATTCGTGGATGCCGCTCGGCCTCATCACGCTGCGCAAGGCCGAACGGATCATCCGCGAGGAAATGAACCGCGCGGGCGCGCTCGAGCTCGTGATGCCGGTGATCCAGCCGGCCGAGCTGTGGCAGGAAACGGGGCGCTGGGAAAAGATGGGGCCCAACATGCTGCGGTTGAAGGATCGCCATGACCGCGACTTCATCGTGGGGCCGACACACGAGGAAGTGATCACCGACATCGTGCGCCGCGAGATCCGCAGCTATCGCCAGCTGCCGGTCAATTTCTACCAGATCCAGACCAAGTTCCGCGACGAGATCCGGCCGCGCTTCGGCGTGATGCGCGCGCGCGAATTCATCATGAAGGACGCGTACTCGTTCGACGTCGACGAGGCCGGCATGCTGCGCTCGTACCAGGCGATGTACGACGCCTACGTGCGGATTTTCACGCGGATGGGCCTCAAGTTCCGCGCGGTGGACGCCGACACCGGCGCCATCGGGGGCGTCGCGTCGCACGAGTTCCAGGTGCTGGCCGATGCCGGCGAGGACGCGATCGCGTACAGCAACGGGTCCGACTACGCCGCCAACGTCGAGAAGGCCGAGGCTTTGGCGCCCGCGCCCGCGCGCGCGGCGGCCGCCGAGCCGATGGCCCGTGTACCCACGCCGGGCCTCGCGACCTGCGAACAGGTCGCCCTGCTGCTGCACCTGCCGCTCACGCGGACGGTGAAGTGCCTGATGGTGTGGGCCGACGGCCGCGCGCAGATGCTGCTGGTGCGCGGCGACCACATGGGCAACGAGATCAAGATCAGCAAGCTGCCGGGCATGGACGGCTGGCGCTGGGCGTCCGAAGCCGAGATCGTCGCCGCCACCGGCTGCCGGCCCGGCTACCTCGGACCGGTCGGGATCCCGCGCGACATGCCGCTCGTCGTCGACCGCGCCGTCGCCGTGATGGGCGATTTCATCTGCGGCGCCAACGAGCCCGATTTCCACCTGCGCGGCGTCAATTTCGGCCGCGACTGCCGCGAACCGGATGTCGTCGCCGACATCCGCAACGTCGTCAGGGGCGACCCGTCGCCGGACGGCCGCGGCACGCTCGACATCGTCCGCGGCATCGAGGTCGGTCACGTGTTCGCCCTCGGCAGCCTCTATTCGCAGGCGCTCGGCGCAACTTATCTGGCGGCCGACGGTCAATCGATGGTCCTCGAAATGGGGTGCTACGGCATCGGCGTCACCCGGGTCGTGGCGGCGGCCATCGAGCAGAATCACGACGCCCGGGGTATCGTGTGGCCAGAGCCGCTGGCGCCGTTTGCCGTCGCCATCGCCCCCGTCGGCTACGACCGCAACGAAGGGGTGCGCGCGCTGGCCGACCAGTTGTACAACGAGCTCGAAGCGGCAGGGGTGGAGGTGCTGCTGGACGACCGCGGCGAGCGGCCTGGCGTGATGTTTGCTGATCTCGAGCTCATCGGGATCCCGCACCGGATCACGATCGGCGACCGGGGCCTCAAGGAAGGCAAGGTCGAGTACCAGGCCCGCCGGGATACGGCGGCGACCGCCGTGCCCGTCGCCGACATCGCCGCCTTCGTCCGCGACCGTCTGCAACGCAAGGAACAGGATTGAACGGATGATGAAATTGCGCTCGCTGCGTCTCGCCGTCGCCCCGGTCCTGCTGGCCGTGGCGGTGACGACGCACGCCGGCGCCCAGAAGGAAGAAGAGCTGGCGGAGTCGGTGGTCGCAGGCCTCGCCAAGGCGATCGCCGACGCGCCGGCGCCCGCCAACTACGCCAACCGCGCGGAGCTGCAGCAATGGCTGTCCGAGATGTCGCGCCGCATCGCCCACAAGGTGGCGGACGAGCGCGAGCGCCGCGAGTTGCTTTCGACCGTACACTACGAGGCCACGCGCGCCGGTCTCGATCCGCAGCTCGTCCTCGGCGTGATGTATCACGAGAGCGGTTTCAAGAAGTACGCGATCTCGTTCGTCGGCGCCCGCGGCTACATGCAGGTGATGCCGTTCTGGGTCCGCCAGATCGGCGCCGTCGACCAGAACCTGTTCAACCTGCGCACCAACCTGCGTTACGGCACGGTGATCCTCCGCCACTACCTGAACATCGAGAACGGCGACACCTACCGTGCGCTCGGCCGCTACAACGGGAGCCTCGGTCGTCCCGAGTATCCGACCGCGGTGCTGGCGGCCCTCAACCGGCATTTCGCCTATACGCCGGCCGGCGCGCCGGCCGCCACCGCCGTCAGCGTCTCCACTGCCCGCTGACGGCGCGATGAGCACGACGCGCGCAGCCGCGCCGTCGACCTTCCCGTATCGCGGCCGCTTCGCGCCGTCGCCCACCGGCCCATTGCATTTCGGCTCGCTGATCGCCGCGCTGGCCAGCTGGTGCGATGCCCGCGCCGCGGGCGGCCAATGGCTGGTCCGCATCGAGGACGTCGACGAGCCGCGCAGCCGGGCCGGCGCGGAAAGCGAAATCCTCGCCACGCTCGCACGCTACGGATTCGTCGCCGACGGCCCGATCGTGCGGCAGTCGCAGCGCACGGCGCTCTACGCGGACGCGCTCACGCGCCTGCAGCGGATGGACGCCGTCTATGCCTGCGCCTGCACGCGGCGCGAACTCGAAGCCGCGCCATTGGGACCCGCGGGCGAGCGCGTCTATCCGGGCACCTGCCGCGCCGACGTGCGCGCAGGACACGCGGCGCGTGCGCGACTCGCGCAGCGCGTGCACGTGGATGACCGCGTCGTCACCTTCGTCGACCTGCTGCAAGGCCCCCAACGGCAGGACCTGGCGCGCGATGTCGGCGATTTCGTCGTGCGCCGCGCTGACGGCCTCTACGCCTACCAGCTCGCCGTCGTCGTCGACGATGCCGCGCAGGACATCACGACTATCGTTCGTGGCGCCGACCTGCTCGCGTCGACGCCGCGACAGATCCATCTGCAACAGCGCCTCGGCCTGCCGATACCCGCCTACCTGCACGTGCCGGTGGCGATCAACGCGGCCGGTGAAAAACTCAGCAAGCAGACGCGGGCGCGCGCGTTGCCCGCGGACGCCGTGCCCGCACTGCTCGCCGCGTGGCAGTTCCTCGACCAGCGCGCCCCGGAGGCGCCGCCGGCAACGGCCGGCGAGTTCCTCGCGTTTGCCGGCCGCGCGTGGTCGCGCGCGCGCCTGCCGCCCGTGCCGATGCTGCCCGCGCCGCGCGCGTGGGACCACTGAACATGGGCGATGCGCAGTTCCGGCGGTGTCGCGCCGTCCTAGTATAATTGCGGGTTCTGCAGCGCCCGACGTCCGTGGCTGCCTTACCGCATCGCTCGCAAGGTTTCCTACGTTCCATGACCACACTCGTTGTCGCCCGCAAGGGCGATGAAATTGCCATCGCCGCCGATTCGCTCACCACGTTCGGCGACACCCGCCTCGCAGCGGCGCACGATCGCACCTACGACAAGATCGTCCACTATCGCGGCACGTACATCGGACTATGCGGGTCGGCCGCGCACCAGCTCGTGTTCGAGAGCCTGCTGCGTCGCCACGAGGATCTCGATTTTTCCAACAAGTTCGCGATCTTCGAGACGTTCCGCAAGCTGCATCCGATCCTGAAGGAGCAGCACTTCCTCAATCCGAAGGAAGAGGAGGACGATCCCTACGAGTCCACGCAGATCACGGCACTCATCGCCAACCAGTACGGGATCTTCGGCGTCTTTTCGATGCGCGAGGTCTTCGAGTACACGCAGTTCTGGGCGGCGGGCTCGGGACGCGAGTTCGCTCTGGGCGCGATGCATGCGATGTATCCGCGCCTGCGTTCGGCCGAGGCGGTCGCCAAGGCTGGACTCGAGGCCGGAGCGCTGTTCGACAAGAACTCGGCGCTGCCGCTGACGCTCTACACGCTGAAGATCAAGGCCGCGTGACGACACCCGCTTCGGCGTCGATGGACGCGCTCACCCGGTTCGTGTTCGAGCATGCCGCCGTACGCGGCGCGCACGTGTCGCTCGGGGAAACGGTACGCGCGGTATTGGCCTGTCACGACTATCCGCCCGCGCTGCAACGGGTGCTGGCGGAACTGCTCGCGGCCAGCACGCTGCTCGCGTCGACGCTCAAGTTCAGCGGCAGCCTCATCGTGCAATTGCAGGGCGACGGGCCGGTCCGGCTGCTGGTCGTCGAATGCACGGACGCGCTCGGACTGCGCGCGACGGCGCAGTGGGACGCGCAACGCCTTTCCACCCTCGGCCCGGACGCCTCGCTGGCGGAGCTCGCCGGCGGTCCCGAGCACGGCCGCCTCGTGCTGACGCTCGACCCCAAGGGCGCCGGCACGCTTTATCAGGGCATCGTCGCGCTCGAAGCGGGATCGGTGGCCGGCTTGATCGAGCACTACCTCGCGACGTCCGAACAGCTGGCGAGCCGGATGCTTCTCGTCAGCGGCCCGGCGACCGCGGCCGGACTGCTCGTGCAGCGCCTGCCCGGTGCCACGGACGAGGACAACGCCACGTGGGCGCGCGCGCGCGCGGCGGTCGACGACCTGCCACCCGCCGCCCTGCTGGCGGCTCTCCCGGCGACCGACATCCTCGCCGCGGCGTTCGTGCAGGACGACGTGCGCGTCTTCGGCGCGCGGCCGGCAACATTCGGCTGCTCGTGCTCGCGCGCCCGCGTCGAGAACGCGCTGCGGATCGCGGGCGCCGCCGAGGTCGAGTCGATCCTCGCCGAACGCGGCGACGTCCTGGTCACCTGCGAGTTCTGCAATCGCCGGTACACGTTCCTCCCGGCCGAGGCGCGCGCGGTTTTCGCCGACGCG
>JBDTNR010000153.1:0-7563 GCA_039933655.1 Betaproteobacteria bacterium
TCGTGGCGGGGCGACACGAGCTTGATCCTGTCCTTGACGTCGTACAGCGCATCGAGGATGCCGACGTTGCCGTGCCCGCAGATTCCGAACACGTAGGGCATTTTTTCCTGGACCAGGTATTCGGCGATCAACTGACCGCCCTTCATGTTCGGCATGGTGCTGCTCCTGTCTGCTGTCGGTAGGCGACGATGCGATGCCGGTCGGCGCGGCAACCCTTTCGTTGTCGCGTCACACTGGCGTTTCGCCGTCTTCGACCGGCGTTGTGATCACCAGGAACACCAGCGGGGAAAGCCCGGTGTTGGTAAAGCCGTGGCGCACGCCGGGCGGGACGAAGACGTAGTCGTGGCGGCGCATGACGACCTTTAGGTCATCGAGCGTCAGCAGACCCTCGCCATCGATCACGTGGTACACCTGCTCCTGCACGCGATGCACGTGCTCGGCGACGTAGGCCATCGGCTGGTAGCTCGAGATTCGATGGTCGATGCGCTGCGACGCGCAGACCTCGGGCCGGACCAGCGCCTTCGACAGGGCGCCGCCGAAGTGCCCGGGGTACTCCCGCCACGGAATCTCGACGATGTTGCTGACGAACGGAGGACGCTTCACAGCTTTGGAACGTGTGTTCATGGCCGGCACCGCGTAGTGGTTGGGTCGTCCGTACCAGGCGTGCCGCGCGGTGCGTGCGCCGGCACCCGCTTCAAGGCGCCCCGACGCCAACCTGGTCCGGATGACCGCCGATCGTATTCCGATGTATACAATCCGTCAACGCGGGCCGCTCGAACCGGCGGCCGACCGCTAGCGCGTGCGGCGGGGGGCGTCCTGGAACAGGAGCTTCAAGCGTTCCCGGTAGGCGGCCTTGATGTGCACACGGGCCACGGTTTCGGCGCCGTCGGCATCGCGCCGGGTGATGCGCAGGACGATGTCGCAGTGCTCCGTGTGCGCCGCGCGCTGCCGCCGCGCCGAGTTGAGCGTCGTCGGTCCCAGCAGCAGCAGCGCGTCGGCGATGGCGCGCAGGCTCTTCAGCAGGTAGCGGTTGTGCGCGCACTGGTACAGGGCCGCGTGGAATGCGCGGTTGTGCCGCGCGGCCGCCGTCGGATCGACCGGCAGCCGCGATTCCTGCGCGGTCAACGCGTTGAGCGCGTCAATGTCGGTTCGCGTCGCGTTTTCCGCGGCCAGCCTTGCCGCCGTGCCTTCCAGCACCTCGCGCATGTCATAGAGCTCGGCGACCATCCTGCGGTCGATCGGCGTCACCAGCATCCCGGCGTGCGGCGTGTGCGCGAGCAGGCCGTCGGCTTCGAGCCGGCGCAGGCCTTCGCGGACTGGCGTGCGGCTGATGCCGAGCCACTCGGAGATCGCGACCTCGCGCATCCGCTCACCCGGCTTGAACGTGCCGTCGGCGATGCCCCGGAGGATCGCCTCGTACGCAAAGTCCCCGCGCGGTCCTGCGACGGACTTGGCGCGCGCCGGCGCCGGGCGCTTCGTACGGGTCGTGCTCGGCATCGTGCGTCCTGTAACCGCGCGGAGCCGACCCTCGGCTCCGCGTCCTCCGGCAAAGTGTATTCTTCTGCATACAAGAACGGCAACCGTCGCGGCCCTTGGTACTTCGCGCGAACGCCATGCCCTTACGAATGATGACCCATCGCACTCGCAACGTCGCCGCGCGCGGCCGCCGCGTGCCCGGCCGCGTATGCGCGCGCCATCGATTTCGCGGACGATGACTGCCGACGCGCGGACTTTGCCGGAAGGTGACGACTACGACGTCATCGTGATCGGTGCGGGCGCGGGCGGCATGACCGCGGCGCTGGTGGCGCGCCTCGAAGGCAAGCGCACGCTGCTGATCGAGCGCAGCGACCGGATCGGCGGCACGACCGCGCGGTCGTCGGGCACGGTCTGGATACCGGACAATCCGGAACAGCGCCGCCACGGCGTGCGGGATGACGCGGCCGCCGCGCGCACCTATCTCGATGCGCTCGTCGGCGCGCACGCGGATCCCGCGCTGCGCGAGGCGTTCATCGTCGCCGGACCGCGGATGCTCGCCTATCTTGAGGAGCGCACTGACGTCCGCTTCCGGAGCTACCTCACGAGCGTCGACTACCGGCAGGACCTGCCGGGCGCGGCGCGCGGCGGGCGGCCGCTCGAGCCGCTGCCGTTCGACGGCCGGACGCTGGGTGACAAGTTCGATCGCGTGCGCGCGCCGCTGCCGGAACTCATGCTGTTCGGCGGCATGATGATCACACGCGGCGAGGCGGCGCGGCTCCTGCTGCTGCCAAAGTCCGCGGATGCGTTCTCGCTCGGCGCGCGCCTCGTCACGCGCTACGCCGCCGACCGCCTGCGGTTCCGCCGCGGCACACGCCTGGTCCTTGGCAACGCCCTGGCCGCGCGACTCTACCGCAACCTCGTCGAGCGCGACGTCCCGATCTGGTACGACACCGTGGCGTCACGGCTCGTCGTCGAGGGCGGCCGCGTCACGGGAGTCGTAGTGCAGCGCGACGGGCGGTCGGTGACGCTCCGTTCGCGATGCGGGGTCGTTCTCGCGGGGGGCGGGTTCCCGGCCAATGCGCAGTGGCGCGAACGCTACCTGCCGCAGCCGGTGCCGCGCCACACACCCGCCTTCGAAGGCTGCACTGGTACCACGCTCGAACTGGCGCTCGGGGCCGGCGCGGCGCTTGGGCGCGGCGGGATCGACAACGCGCAGTGGTTCCCGAGCTCGATCGCGACGCGCAAGGATGGCTCGACGATCGTCTATCCGCACATCGTGCTCGATCGCGCCAAGCCGGGACTCGTGGCCGTGAACGCGCACGGGCAGCGGTTCGTCGACGAAGCCGTGTCGTATCACGAGTTCGTCCGCGCGATGTACGCCGCGCATGTGTCCGTACCTACGATTCCCGCGTGGCTCGTATGTGACCGCCGCTTCGTCTGGAAGTACGGATTGGGGATGATCAGGCCGCGCATATTGAGTCTTGCGCGTTTCGTCGATCGCGGCTACCTGAAAACGGCGCCGACGATTGCGGCATTGGCGCAGGCGATCGGCGTCGACGCGGCCGGGCTCGCGCGGACCGTCGAGCTCCACAACGCGTTTGCGCGCGCCGGGCACGACCCCGACTTCGGAAAAGGTGCCAATCCGTATGACGTCGGCAACGGCGATCCGGACCACCGGCCCAACCCCTGTCTTGGCCCCATCGCGACACCGCCGTTCTGCGCGGTGGCCGTCGAGCCCACGCCGCTCGGCACGAGCCTTGGTTTGCGCACCGACGCCTCCGCCCGCGTCTGCAACCATGCGGGCGACCCGATCCCGGGGTTGTTCGCTTGCGGCAACGACATGGACTCGCCGTTCGGCGGCGAGTACCCGGGCGCCGGTGCGCAGATCGGCCTCGCGATGACGTTCGGCTACATCGCCGTGCAAACGGCGTCCCGATTGCCCTGACTCAGTTGGCGCGCACCTGCGGTGGAATCAGCGCAGCCCAGCGCGCAATCTCGGACTTGATAAAGTCCCCGAATTGGTCGGGCGTTGTGCCCACCGCATCGGCTCCCATCTCGGTAAGTCGGGCACGCACCTCCGGCATCGCGAGCACGCGGTTGATGGCGTCGTTGAGTCGCGCGATGACCTGGGGAGGCGTTCCGGCCGGAGCGAGGACGCCCTGCCACAACGCGGCGTCGAAACGCGGGTAGCCGACTTCAGCGAACGTCGGCACGTCTGGCAGCGACGGCTGGCGCTTCTCTCCGGTCACTGCGAGCGCCCGGACCTTGCCTGCCTTGATCTGCTGCAGGACCGGCGGCACTGTCGAGAACGCGATCTGCGTCTGGCCGCCGAGGATCGCGGCGAGCGCCTGCGCACCGCTCTGGTAGGGAACATGCACGACGTCGAGCTTGTTCTGCGAATTGAAGAGCTCGGCCGCGAGGAAGTGCATGCTGCCGATTCCCGCCGACGCATAGTTGTACTTCCCCGGATTCGCCTGCGCCAGCGCGACGAGGTCCGCGACTGACCGGACCTGTAGCGCCGGATCGACGATCAGGACCGCAGGCAGCGTCGCGACGAGACTCACGGGGCGGAAGTCCTTCAGCGTGTCGTAAGGGAGCTTGCTCTGCAGCGCGGGATTGGCGCCGAACTCGATGGCGGCCAGCAGCAGCGTATAGCCATCCGCGGGCGCCTTGGCCACAATACCGGCGCCGATGGTTCCGCCGCCGCCGCCGCGATTGTCGACGACCACCGGCTGCCCGAGGATGTCGGGCAGGCGTTGCGCGATCAATCGTCCGAGGATGTCGACGCCGCCGCCGGGTGCATAGGGAACGACAAGCCTGATCGCGCGGTCCGGAAATGAATCCGCGGCGATCGCGGCGTGGGTGGGCAGGACGATGGCCAGCAGCACCGCTGCACACCGGATCAGGTTTTTCATGGAGTTACCTCGTGTCATCGGCGGGGGACTCGTTGGGTGACGCTTTGCGGACGCTCGCCCAGGTGTGTGCATGGCAAGGGTGCGATCCATGCAACGCTCATTTAGCTGCGCGCGGGCGCGGGCCCGTGCGTGGCGACTTCGCGCGCGACGTGGCGGCAACAGCCTTTGCGGCGGTGGGCCTCGCCGGTGATGCCGGTGGAGCTCGTGCGGCTTTCCTGGGCGTCGCAATCACTTCGAGGTGCTCCATCGCCGGCGAGTACGTCGCAGACAGGCCGCCGTATCCGAGTTTCTCGGACAGGCTGTGCGCGGCCTCGCGCAGCATGGCCGTCTTCGCCGGCCGCAAATCGTCTCGCATGCGCCAGAGGGGGGCCGACAATCCGATGGCGCCCACGGTCTTTCCGGAAAAGTCATGGACGGGCATCGCGATGCAACAGACGTCGTCATGGAACTCGGCATGGTCGATCGCAATGCCTTCCTCCTTCACCTTCCGCACCTCGACGCGCAGCCGCCTTGCTTCGACGATCGTGGTGGCCGTGAACCGCGTCAGCGTCGCGCCCGCGAGGTAGGCGTCGAACTGCTCGGGCGGTAGCGCCGCAAGGAGCACCTTGCCGGTGGCCGTCGCGTGCGCGGGCCGGACACCGCCAACCCGGTCCGACAGCTGGAACGCACCGGCGCCGCTCGAGCGCGCCATCGCGACGACCTGCCCGCTGGACCAGACGGCGAACGTGCCTGTTTCGCCCGACACGCGCGACAGTTCCTCCATCACGGCTTTCGCCGTGTCGACGAGCAGCAGATCGTCGATCGCGTTCGCGGCAAGGCTGAACAGCGGCCGGCCGATCCGGTAGCGCTTGTTGTCGCCGGACTGGTGGAGATAGCCAAGATTGAACATCGTGCGTACGAGGTTGAACGTCGTGCTGCTGTGCAGCCGCACCGCGCGGCTCAGCTCGGACAGCGAAATGCCGTCTGGTGCGCGAGCCACGAGTTCCAGCATCGCGAACGCGCGCACGATCGACTGCACGCCGCCCACGTCGTGTTTGTCGCGGGCCGCCATGATCAGTCCGCTCCAATGGCGGCGCGGGCGGGCCTAGTCAGCGCAATGCAGCACTGCATGGTGGGAGTTCTCCGCGCTGAAAGTCATCAGGATACGCAGGACGTCCGGACCGACATAGTGGACACGCCGTGAAGCGTAGCATAAGCTTGCCACATAGAAGAATAAGTTCCCATAATGTGGGAAAACATCCGGAATCCGGCTGGAGGAGTGATAGTGGGACGTGGAAGGCTGGAGGGCAAGGTTGCCCTGATCACCGGTGGCAGCGGCGGCCAAGGCATGGCCGATGCGCAGCTATTTGCCGCCGAAGGCGCGACGGTGATCCTCGCCGACATCGTGCTCGGTCCCGCGACAGCCCTCGCGAAGGAAACGGGGCGCGGCGGCCGCGTGGCCGTGATGGAACTCGACGTGACGAGCGAGTCCGGATGGACGCGCGTCGTCGCGCGGATCCGACGGACATTCGGAGCGCTGCAGGTGCTGGTCAACAACGCCGGTGTGGTGAGCCGCAGCGGCATCATGGACACAAGCCGCGGCGACTGGACCCGCGTGATGGACATCAACCTGACCGGCCCGCTTCTCGGTATGCGCGCGTGCGCGCCGCTGATGCGCGACTCCGGCGGCGGCTCGATTGTCAACATCTCGTCGACAGCAGGGCTGGTCGGACACTCCGGAGTCGCGTACGTCGGCAGCAAGTGGGGCCTGCGCGGCATCACCAAGACCGCTGCGCTCGAGTTCCTAGACTGGGGCATTCGCGCCAACTCGGTCCATCCCTCCCAGGTCAGCGACACGCGCATCACCGACGGCGCGCCGCCCGGGCATCCCGAAGCCAACGCCCGGGTGATCCCCTACGGCCGCCTGGCGCGCCCCGACGAAGTCGCGCAAGCGGTGCTGTTCCTCGCCTCGGACGAGTCGAGCTACATCACTGGCAGCGAAATCGTCGTCGACTGCGGCTACACGTCGTTCGCGCTGTCGCGGTTACGGCGCACGCTGCAGGCCGAGTACGCGGCAGCCTCCGGGGGCGCGCCCGAAATTCGCACCAGCAAGAACAAGAAAGACGCGCCGGCGAAGGCGCCGAGGAGAGCACAATAAAAACTCCGCGTGTCGCATTCATCGGCCTCGGCGCCATGGGCGAGCCGATGGCCGGCAACCTCGTGCAGCGCGGCTTCGCCGTGACCGTCGTGGGGCATCGGCGTCCGGATCCCGTGGCGCGGCTGTCCACTCTTGGCGCGACGGTGGCTCGGTCCGCGCGGGAAGCCGTCGCGGGACGCGATGCCGTGATCCTGATGCTGCCTGACTCCGATCAGGTGGACCGCGTGGTCACGGGGGCGGACGGGATTCTGGACGCGATGGACGCCGGCGCCTGCCTCGTCGATTGCTCGACCAGCGAACCGGTCCGCTCACGCGCCATCGCGGAAATTGCGAAACGGCGTGGCGTCGCCTATGTTGACGCGCCGGTGACACGCGGAGTGCAGGGCGCGAAGCAGGCGAAGCTCGCATTCTTCGTTGGTGGCGAGTCGTCTGCCGTCGATTCGGTGCGCCCGCTGCTGGACGCGATGGGCGACACGATCTTCCGGATGGGCGTCGCGGGTTCGGGCCACGCGACCAAGATCATCGTGCAGGCGCTGAGCTACGGCACCGTGGCGCTGGTCAACGAGGCGCTGATGCTCGGTGCGGCCGAAGGACTCGAACTTCCCCGGCTGCAGGAGGCGCTGCTCGCGGGCGCCGGCAGCAAGGCGCTCGAATCGTTCGGACCGCGGATCATCGAACGGCAATACACGCCCGCGCGCGTCGTCGTGAGCGATGCGCTCCGGCACATGGCCACGGCGTCGCGCATGGCGGAGGGTGCCGCGTGTCCGCGCTTCGTGCACGCGGCCGCGCAGGAGCTGCTGCAGCTGCTCGCGGCGCGCGGGCTCGCGCAGAGTGATTTGTCGTCGCTTGCCGAAATTTGGTCCGCTTCGGTCGCAGAACCCGAATGAGCGTTCTGGATTTTCGCGTGCGTCCGCCTGTCGGGGGCTTCCTCGACATGATCCTGTACTCGGACGCGGGCCGCCGCGACCGCATTACGCGCATGCATGGCTTCGCGCCCGCGGCGTCGGCGGTCGCGCGCTCGCTCGAGATGCTCCT
>JBDTNR010000154.1:0-7487 GCA_039933655.1 Betaproteobacteria bacterium
AGAAGAGCCAGGTGCAGGCGCTCGACCGCACGCAGCCCGGACTGCCGCTGAAGAAGGGCCGCGCCGGGACCATGACGCACGACTACAAGCGGCACGGCACGACCACGCTGTTTGCCGCGCTCAACATCCTGGATGGCCAAGTCATCTCCCAGTGCCAACAACGCCACCGTCATTCCGAGTGGCTCAAGTTCTTGCGCCAAATCGACCGCGAGACGCCCAAGGATAAGACGTTGCATCTGATCGCTGACAACTATTCCACGCACAAACATCCCGCTGTGCAGGACTGGCTGGGCAGCCATCCGCGCTTCCACATGCACTTCACGCCCACCTCGGCATCCTGGTTGAACATGGTCGAGCGCTTCTTCCGCGACCTCACCACCGAGCGGCTGCGTCGCGGCGTGTTCACCAGCGTGCCGGAGTTGACGACCGCCATCGATGAATACATCGCTCACCACAACACCAATCCCAAGCCGTTCATCTGGACCAAGAGCGCGCGCGACATCTTGCAGAAAGTCATTCGCGCCAATAGCCGCTTAAGTTCCAAACAGAATGCAGCACTACACTAGCGGACGACGAGCACCGGGATCTTGCTGTGAGTGAGCACCTTGGTGGTCTCGCTGCCGAGCAACAGACCCGCGAGGCCGCGCCGGCCGTGCGACGCCATGACGATCGCATCGCATTTGGATTTCTTGGCGGCCGCGAGGATCGCTTCCCACGGCGACGAAGCGATGACGTGCACCACGGTGCTCTCGACGCCTGCGGACTTCGCCTTTGCCACAACGCGGTCCAGCACTTTCGTCGCATCTTCCTTGGCGCGCTTCGTGTACTCGCGGCGGGATACCATCTCGACCGAAACGCCCTCGGCGTAGACGGGAGTCGGATAGTCGGGCGACGCATGGAATATCGTCACCTTCGCCTTCAATGCCTGCGCGAGCTCGAGCGCCTGCGCGACGGCCTTGTCGGAAAGCTTCGAACCGTCGGTTGGAACAAGCAGATTGGAAAACATCGATTCCCCCTTTTTGCGTTGGTCGAATTTCATCATACGCACGCCGCCCTGCGGTCCCTTGACGCATGTCAACCGGACCGGCAGCGTCGCGCTGCGACAATGCACGCCTTCCGTTGCGCTTGACCCTCCCGCGGGCGCCGCCTTAGAGTTTATGACATGTCGGCGCTGAGCGCATTGCCCGTCGCCGCCCCGGATCGTTCTCCCGGCGGCGAGCCTTTCGCGGTATCCCGTTGCTATCACTGCGGCACGCCGAATCCACAACGACTGCGGTGGCAAGCCACGGTGGCCGGCGCGCCGCGCGAGTTCTGTTGCGCCGGATGCGTCGCGGTGGCCGAAACGCTGCATGCCGCGGGCCTGGACACGTTGTACGCGGGACGCACGCAAACGGCGGCGCGTCCCGAGTCCGCTGTCGACGACGACTGGACCCGCTGGGGCGACGCGGCGGAGGCGGGCGGTCTCGTCCGCGAGCATACAGACGGCCGGCGCGAGGCGTCGCTGCTGCTCGAGGGCATGACCTGCGGCGCCTGCGTGCCGCTGGTCGAGTCCTGGCTCGCGCGCCAGCCGGGCGTCACCGGTGTGCAGGTGAACTTCGCGAATCGGCGTGCCACGGTGACGTGGCGGCCCGACGTCACGCGGCTGCCCGCGCTGCTGCGCGCGATCGCGGCCATCGGCTACGCCGCCTATCCGTATGATCCCGCGCGCCGCGAGGCGCTTGCCCGGCGCGAACGACGGGCGCTGCTGACGCGGATGGCGGTCGCGCTGCTGGCGATGATGCAGGTGATGATGTTCGCGCTGCCGATCTACCTGTCCGACGACGTGGCGCCCGAACAGCGCCGCCTGCTCGACTGGGCCAGTTTCGTGCTGACGCTGCCGGCGCTGTTCTACTCGGCGTCGCCGCTATTCGCGGGTGCGTGGCGCGACTTCCTGCATCGCCGACTGGGGATGGACGTACCGATCGTCCTGGGGCTTGCCGCCGCGTTCGTTGCGAGCGCCTGGTCGGTGCTGCGCGGCAGCGGCCCCGTCTATTTCGATTCGGTGACGATGTTCGTCGCGCTGCTGCTGGTGGCGCGCTTTGTGGAACTCGCCGCGCGGCAGAAGGGCGCGGAGGCGATCGAGACGATCGCGCGCCAGCGGCCGGACACCGCCGAACGACTGCCGCAGTGGCCAGCGTCCGCGCCGTCCGAAGCGGTGGCCGCCGCGACGCTTGCCGCCGGCGACATCGGACTCGTGCGACCCGGGGCGCTGGGGCCCGCCGACGGCACCGTCGTCGACGGCCGCCCGGACGCCGACGAGGCGCTGCTGACCGGCGAGAGCGAGCCGCGGCCGCGCGGGCCGGGCGACGCGTTGTGGGCCGGCGCCATCAACCGCGACAACGCGCTGGTGATGCGCGTGTCGGCGGCGGGCGAGGACACGCGGCTCGCCGCCATCCTGCGCCTGACCGAGCGCGCGGCCGCGGCCCGGCCCGCCGTCGCCCGCGGCGCCGACCGCATTGCCGCGATCTTCGTCGCCGCGCTGCTCGTGCTCGCGGCGGTGACGGCGATCGTGTGGTCGCAGATCGATCCGACGCGGATGCTGGCGGTGACGTTCGCGGTGCTCGCGGTCTCCTGTCCCTGCGCGTTGGCACTTGCCACGCCGGCGGCGCTGGCCGCGGCCGCCGGGACGCTCGCGCGCCGCGGCGTCGTCCTCGCGCGCGCCGACGCGCTCGAGACGCTCGCGCAGGTCACCCACGTCGTCTTCGACAAGACCGGCACGCTGACCGAGGGCCGCATCCGGCTGGCCGGGTGCATCACCGCCGACGGCGTCGGGCGCGAGCGTGCGCTGGCGATGGCCGCGGCGCTCGATGCGCGCTCCGAGCATCCATTGGCGCGCGCGCTGGTGGACGCGGCGCCGGCAGCGGCGGCGACGGGGGTCGAACACGCCGTGCAGGTCGCCGGCGAAGGCGTGACCGCGGCAGTCGAAGGCATCGAGACCCGCGTCGGCCGACTGGAATACGTCGCCGCGCTGGCGGGTCCGATACCCGAAGCGCTCGCCGCGTTCGCGCGCGGCCGCGTCGAGACGCTGGTGGCTTTGGGCGACGCGCGCGGATGGCAGGCGCTGTTTGCCTTCGCGGACACGCTGCGCCCCGGGGCCGCCGACCTGATCGCCGCCCTCGACGCCATGGGCATCACGCCGGTGTTGCTGTCCGGCGATCGCCAGCCGACGGTCGATGCCGTGGCGCTCACGCTGCGCATACGCGACGCGCGCGGGCGATTGCTGCCGGAAGACGAGCGCGACGCGGTCGCCGCGTTGCAGCGGACCGGCGCGGTCGTGGCGATGGCGGGCGACGGCGTGAACGACGCGCCGGCCCTCGCGCAGGCGCAGGTGTCGGTGAGCCTGGGCAGCGCGGTGCCGCTCGCGCAATGGACGGCCGACGCGGTGATCCTGTCCGATCGCATCGAGCGGATCGGCGAGATGCTTACGGATGCGCGGCGGACGTTTCGCGTCATTCGGCAGAATCTCGCGTGGGCGCTGGCCTACAACGTGATCGCCGTGCCCGCCGCCGCGTTCGGGCTCGTCACGCCGCTGCTGGCCGCGGCCGGCATGTCGGCGTCGTCGCTGCTGGTGGTCGCCAACGCGTTGCGCCTGACCCGCCCGGTCGGGCCGTCGAGGCCGGCCGCCGGCGCGGTAACGGCGCCCGCATTGGAATCGGCATGGAAGTGATGCTGCTGCTGATCCCGCTGTCGGTCGTGCTGGTGCTCGCCATCGGCGCGCTTTTCTGGTGGAGCGTCGGCAGCGGGCAGTTCGACGACCTGGAGGGGCCGGCGCATCGCATCGTGGCGGACGACGACGCGCCGGTGAATAGTCACAAACCCGAAATCGGCGCCTTGACGGCGATCAACCCCGGAACGACCGGTGAGCGGTAGGATTGCCGCGGTGCAACATGAGGTGTGCAGGGGGCCGCGCACGTCAAACGGAGCAAATCACGATGGCAAACGCAATGGCAGCAGATCTCACGGCGCGCGCGACCGGGGCCACCTTCAACTACAAGGTCGTGCGCTGGTTCGCGATCATGACGGTCGTCTGGGGCATCGTCGGCATGCTGGTCGGCGTCCTCATCGCCGCTCAGCTCCTGTGGCCGGCGCTGAACTTCGACATCCCGTGGCTGACGTACGGCCGTCTGCGGCCGCTGCACACCAACGCCGTGATCTTCGCCTTCGGCGGCAGCGCGCTGTTCGCGTCGTCGTACTACTGCGTGCAGCGCACGTGCCAGGCGCGGCTTTTCTCCGACGGCCTCTCCGCATTCACGTTTTGGGGCTGGAACGCCGTCATCGTGCTGGCGGCGATCACGCTGCCGCTCGGGATCACGTCCAGCAAGGAGTACGCCGAGCTCGAGTGGCCGATCGACATCCTGATCACGCTCGTCTGGGTCGCGTACGCCGTCGTGTTCTTCGGCACGATCGCCAGGCGTACGACGCCGCATATCTACGTCGCGAACTGGTTCTTCGGCGCGTATATTCTCACGATCGCGTTGCTCCACATCGTCAACAGCGCGGCGCTGCCGGTGTCGTTCCTCGGGTGGAAGTCCTACTCGGCGTATGCCGGCGTGCAGGACGCGATGGTCCAGTGGTGGTACGGCCACAATGCGGTGGGCTTCCTGCTCACCGCCGGCTTTCTGGGGATGATGTACTACTTCGTGCCCAAGCAGGCGGGGCGCCCCATCTACTCGTACCGGCTGTCGGTCGTCCACTTCTGGGCGCTGATCTTCACGTACATGTGGGCGGGTCCGCATCACCTGCACTACACGGCGCTGCCCGACTGGACGCAGTCGATCGGCATGATCTTCTCGCTGATCCTGCTCGCGCCGTCATGGGGCGGGATGATCAACGGCGTCATGACGCTGTCCGGCGCGTGGCACAAACTGCGCGAGGACCCGATCCTCAAGTTCCTCATCGTCTCGCTGTCGTTCTACGGCATGAGCACGTTCGAGGGCCCGATGATGTCGATCAAGACCGTCAATGCGCTGTCGCATTACACGGACTGGACCATCGGTCACGTGCATTCGGGCGCGCTCGGCTGGGTGGCGTTCATTTCGATCGGCAGCATGTACTACCTGTTGCCGCGGATGTTCGGCAAGACCGAGATGTGGTCCATTCGCCTCATCACCGTGCATTTCTGGATCGCCACCATCGGCGTCGTCCTCTACATCGCGGCGATGTGGATCGCGGGCGTGATGCAGGGCCTCATGTGGCGCGCCACCAATGCCGACGGCACGCTGACCTACGCGTTCGTCGAAAGCGTCAAGGCGACCTACCCGTTCTACGCGATCCGCCTGGTCGGCGGACTGCTGTTCTTCTCCGGCATGCTGATCATGGCGTACAACATGGTGCGCACGATGAGGGGCAGCAAGCCCTACGACGCGCCGATCCCGGTCGGCGTCGCCGCGCACGCGTGACCAACGAGAGGATGCCGCGATGAAACTGAGTCAGGAACACGTCGAGAGCAACCTGCCGTGGCTCATCGTCCTCGTGCTGCTCGTGGTGAGCGTCGGGGGATTAGTCGAGATCGTGCCGTTGTTCTTCCAGAAGTCGACGACCGAGCCGGTGGCGGGCTTGAAGCCGTACACGGCGTTGACGCTCACCGGCCGCGACATCTACGTCCGCGAAGGCTGCTACAACTGCCATTCGCAGATGATCCGTCCGTTCCGCGCCGAGACCGAGCGCTACGGCCCGTATTCGGTCGCCGGCGAGTTCGTCTACGATCGTCCGTTCCAGTGGGGCAGCAAGCGGACGGGGCCGGATCTCGCGCGCGTCGGCGGCCGTTATTCCGACGACTGGCACCGCGTCCACCTCAATAATCCGCGCGACGTCGTGCCGGAATCCAACATGCCCGGATATCCGTGGCTCGCGAAGACGCCGGCCGACGCCGAGACGATCGCCGCGAAGATGAGGACGCTGCGCACGCTCGGCGTCCCGTATGCCGACGACGAGATCGCCAAGGCGCCAGCGATGCTCAAGGACAAGACCGAGCAGGACGCCTTGATCGCGTACCTGCAGGGCATGGGCCTCACGATGAAGAACGCGAGATAGCCATGACGACTTCCATCTTCCTCTCGAGCGTGATGACCGTCGTGTCGTTCGTCACGTTCATCGGCATCGTGGTCTGGGCCTACAGCCGCAAGCGCAAGCGGTCGTTCGACGAGGCCGCGAACGCGCCGTTCGCGCTGCCGGACGATCCCCTCCCCGACTCCCGTCGTGCCCACCGCGGAGGACGCCTGTCATGAGCGACTTCGTCTCGACTTTCTGGAATCTCTACGTCATCGTCCTCGTTGTCGCGTCGCTCATCGGCTGTGCGTGGCTGCTCCTGGCCACCGGGCGCATCAAGCTGGCTTCGAAGGAAGGTGCGAAGGACGGCAGTGGCAACACCGCCGTCGGCGTCACCGGACACGTGTGGGACGGCGACCTGCAGGAGTACAACAACCCGCTGCCGAAATGGTGGTCGAACCTGTTCTGGATCACCATCGTCTTCTCGGTCGTCTACCTGATCCTGTATCCGGGCCTGGGCAACCTGCCGGGCGTGCTCGGCTGGACGTCGAGCGGCGCGTATGCGAAAGAGCGCGCGGATTTCGACCAGCGCTTGAAGCCGTTGTACGACAAGTACGCGAAGATGGATATCGAGCAGATCGCCGCGGATGCAACCGCACGGCAGACCGGCGAGCGCATGTTCCTCACCTATTGTTCGCCGTGCCATGGCTCCGATGCCGGCGGCAGCAAGGGGTTCCCTAACCTGCGCGACGGCGACTGGCTCTACGGCGGAGCGCCGGCGACGATCGTCGAGACGATCACCGGCGGCAGGATGGGCGTGATGCCCGCGTTCGGCCCGGTGCTGGGCGAGGGCGGCGTGCGCAATGCGGCAGCGTATGTCCGCTCGCTGTCGGGACTGGCGCACGACAGCCTGCGCGCGCAACTCGGCAAGCCGCTGTTCGCGCAGAACTGCGCGGCGTGCCATGGCGCCGACGGCAAGGGCAACCCGGCGCTCGGCGCCCCCAACCTGACGGACAACGTCTGGCTGTTCGGCAGCTCGGAAGGGGCGATCGTCGAAGGCATCAGCAAGGGCCACAACATCGGCTACGCGGGCGGCCCGACACCGATGCCGTCGTTCAAGGACACGCTGGGCGCCACGCAGATCCGCATCATCGCCGCGTACGTCTGGGGCCTGTCCAACACGCCCCCGCCGCCGCAGTGAAGCCTTCGCCGCGCCGCCTCCGCGATCGCCGCTGAGGCGCGCGCGCGTGACGCAGATGGATGCCCGCACCATCCCGATCGTGCCGGCGCCGCCCGACGGCGGCGACGACGCCGGCCTGTACGAGATCCGCAGGAAGGTCTATCCGCGTGCCGTCACCGGACGTTTCCGGAACTGGCGCGTCGCGATGGTCATCGCCACGCAGGTCGTGTTCTACGGCTTGCCGTGGCTCATGTGGAACGACCGGCAGGCGGTGCTGTTC
>JBDTNR010000155.1:0-7452 GCA_039933655.1 Betaproteobacteria bacterium
GCATGGGCGCGCTGTTCCTCGACCTCGCGCACAAGCTCTACGTCTGGCGCGTCTTCCTGACGTTCCAGCCCGATTCGCCAATGTCGTGGGGCTCGTGGGTGCTGATCATCGTCTACGGCGCGCTGCTGGCATCGGCGCTGGTTCGGCTGCCGCAGTCGTGGCCGTGGCTCGGACGGCGCGTGCCGATGCTGCAAATGCTCTCCGACGCGATCGCCGGGAACCCTGGACGGATGCGCACGCTCGGCTGGACAAACATCGTGCTGGGTGTGGGCCTCGGCATCTACACGGGCATCCTGCTCAATACGATGGTCGCGCGACCGCTGTGGAACACCGGCCTGCTCGGACCCCTGTTCCTGGTGTCGGGACTGTCCGCCGGTGCCGCCGCGATGCATATCGCCAGCGTGTTCCTGCCGCGCCGCCCGGCGCCGGAGGGCATGATTGGCGGCGCGGTTTCCGCACTCGTCCAGCAGCTGGGCGCCGTGCCGCCCGAGCGGCGCACGGTCGACTCGCTGATTCGCGCCGACATCGCGTTCCTCGCGATCGAGCTCGTGCTGCTCGGACTCGTGATCGCCAACCTGCAAACGTCGTCCGCATCGCACGCCGTCGCTGCCGCGCTGATCGTCAGCGGGCCGTATGCATGGGCGTTCTGGGGCGTGATCGTCGCGCTCGGCATCCTGGTGCCGCTGGCGCTGCAGGGGCTGGAACTCGGACATCGCATTCCACACACCGTCGTGCCCGCGCTGCTCGTTCTCGTCGGCGGCTTCGCGCTGCGGTGGGTCATGGTCAACGCCGGCCAGGCGAGCCACATCGTGCACGCCGCTGGCCTGTAAGCAAGGGCGCCTTCGCGCCTCACGGAGAGAACAACATGAAACGCAAAACACTTGATCTTGCCATTGCGGCCGCACTCGCCGCCGTTGCAGCGAGTGCGCAGGCGCAGGCGCCCGCGCCCGCCGCCAAGCCCACGATCCCGCAGATCTGCCTGTCCTGCCACAAGGCGCAACCCAACGCCGTGCAGGGCATCTTCGAGAACGTCGCGTTCAAGAGCCAGTCGATCCAGCTCAAGATCGACGCGCATACGGAAATCGTCCGCTTCGATCCCAAGACGATCAAGGTCATCGACGGCGGCGTCGCCAAGCCGGCCGAGGCGCTGCGCGACGTTCCCAAGAACCGCGAAGCGCGCATCGACTACGTCGAGAAGGACGGCGCCAAGCTCGCCACGCAGATCTCGTTCAAGGGCCCGATCAAGATCGCGCCGGAGAAGCTCTCCAACTACGACGAGATCGTGCGGCTGGTGAATATGGGTCCCGAGAAGGGCGGCTACACGCTGATCGACTCGCGGCCGCTGCCGCGCGTGCAGGAAGGCACGATCCCGACGGCGATCAACCTGCCCTACCCGGCATGGGACAAGTTCGTCGACCGGCTGCCCAAGGACAAGAACCGCGCGCTCGTCTTCTTCTGCCAGGGCATCACGTGCATGATGAGCCCCAATTCGCTGCTGAAGGCGGAGGCGCTGGGTTACACCAACGTCAAGGTCTACCGCGAAGGCTATCCCGAGTGGCTTGAGCGCAACGTCGGCGTGATCGCCGCGCCGCACTACAAGGAAGCGTTCGTCGACAAGCAGATCCCGAGCGTGCTCGTCGACGCAAGGCCTGCGGCACTCGCGGCCGAAGGCGCGATCCCGGGCGCGGTCTCGATCCCGCCGTCCGCTGTGCGTGCGGCCGTGGCAAGCCTCCCCGCCGCGAAGCTGAAGGCGCCGATCGTCGTCTACGACGGTGACGGCGGCAACTCGGCGCTGGTGGTCGCGCAGGTGATCAAGGAATCCGGACAGCCCAACGTCACGGTGCTCTCCGGCGGCCTCGATGCGTGGAAAGCCGCGAAGAACCCGGTCGCGACCGGCGCACTGACGACGAAGGTCGCGTACGTGCCCAAGCCGCGTCCCGGCTCGATCTCGAACGACGAGTTCGTCAAGCTCGCGACCGCAACTCCGCAGGGCGTCCTCATCCTCGACGTGCGCAACACCGACGAGGCGAACGCCGGCATGCTCAAGGGCGCGATGCTGATCCCCGACGAGGACCTGCTCGCGCGGATGGCCGAAGTGCCCAAGGACAAGCGGATCATCACGCACTGCTCGACCGGCATCCGTGCCGAGATGGCCTACCACAAGCTGAAGAACGCCGGCTACAACGTCGCCTTCCTGTACGCCGCGCTGGACGTCAAGAAGGACGGCACCTTCAAGGTGACGGCCAACTAGCACCACCTGCCACGGCGCGTGCCGGAAAGTTCCCCGGCGCGCGCCGTCGCCATTTCAGTCGCGGTGTTCCCGTCGCAGCATCGGGTCCGGCCGGCCTGTGCCAAGTCCCGCGGCGCGTGCCGGGCCGCTGCGATCAGGGCTTGATGTATGCGTACTGCTCGCGTGCCTGCAGGTTCGCGATGCGCACGACGCCCGACGGCGTGAACGACGGTCCGAGGATGAATTGCTCCTTCTTGAGGTTGCGGTTCTTCAGCGTGATCTCGCAGATCTCGAACGTGACGCCGCGCCCCATGAGATCGCCGACCAGCGCGGCGAACTCCTGGTTGTTCGTCGACTTGGCGCCCTCCAGCAGGAAATCCACACCCTCGGCGTGCGCGACCGCCACGATCTTCGCCTTGGGGTCGACGTCGAGGTGGTTGCGGATGTTGCGCAGGCCTTTCGTCGCCTGCGCGATGCCGCTGTCGAGGTGATAGACGACCTTGTCCTGCGCGAGCGCGGCGGACGCGGCAACGAACAGCGACAACGCGGCAACGAACCGGAGCAGCGATTTCATGGGATTCCTTCGTGGCGGACCATTGATTGGAGACAGCCTGCAGCGGCCCGATTGTATGTGTTTGCCGGCGCCTTGCAACCCCGCGCGGCGGCCGGGACCCGGAAACGCGGCACTGCTTGACCCCCGGCCTGTCGGCGGTACGATAGGCGGGCGCGGTCCTCATGGCCGCGAGCCCTTTTGCAGGAGATCTCGATGTCCCAGGAACTGCTCGATGCCGTTGCGGCCGGCAACCTCGATCGTGTCCGCACGTTGCTTTCGACCGGCGCGGATGGCAACACCCGCGCCGACGATGGCGCCACGCCGCTGATGCGCGCGGCGCACGCGGGCAACCTCGCGGTGGTGCGCGTGCTGCTCGCCGCCGGCGCGGACGTGAACGCCGCCGACGCGCTTGGCTGGACGGCGCTGATGAAAGCGGTCTACAACGCCGACCACGATTGCGGCTATGCCGAGGTCGTGCTGGCGCTGATCGACGCCGGCGCCAACGTCGAGGCGCGGATCGTCTATGGCATCCGGCCGCTGATGCTGGCCGCCGGCTACGGCGAGACCGCCGTCGTGCAAACGCTGCTGCACGCGGGCGCTGACGTGCTCGCGCGCAATGATGGAGGACTCACGGCGCTGATGATGGTGAAGGAAAAATTCTACGTCGACGTCATCAACCTGCTGCACGAGGCGGAACGCGACGCCGGCGTGGGCGAAGGCAGCTGTACGACCAAGCACCCACCGGGCTCCTCGGTGGTGACGTTCAAGAAGCCGCTGGCCCGCTCCTGAACGGTCAGCGGGGCGGGTGCGGCGGCGCCGCGGCGCCGCGCCCGTCGCCCGGCCCGAGTGCGGCCATCACGCGCTCGAGGCGCTGCCGTACCTCGACCGCCACGGCAGCGACCTCCGGCGCACTCACCATCTCGAGCACCGCGGACGGATCCATGAACTCGACGTGCACCTGACCCGCGTCGTCCTGCCGCACGACCACATTGCACGGCAGCAGCAGCCCGATGCTTGGTTCCGCATTGAGCACCCGGTGCGCCAAGGGCGGATTGCAGGCGCCGAGAATCCGATACGGCGGCATGTCGCGGTCAAGCTTCTTCTTCATCGTCGCGCGGATATCGATGTCGCTGAGCACGCCGAACCCCTCGGCCTGCAGCGCCTGCGTGACGCGGGCGATCGCGTCGTCGAATCCGAGATCCACTGTCCTGCCAAATCCATACCTGCACTTCATCGATGTCTCCACTGGACGATCCGGACGAGGGCCCATCCGCCGTTAATTGGATTCGGTCGATCGTCGATGGTTCGCGTCATCATCCAAAACCGATCACGCACCGGCCCCACGCCCGCGCTGCCCACCGGATAGCCTCCCGCGCGCGAGCAATCCGATCGATCACGGTCCGCACTGCGGGCTGCCCCCCGGGTCACGACGTCCACCCCGCAGGTTCCGCGGATAGACAGGTGCGCGACGCAGGAATGGCAACGAGGCCGGCGTTACCGACGGAGGCCGCCCAGCCAGCCTTCGTCGTGGACGGGGCCGGAGCCCCGCGGAGACCGTGAGCGCGTTCGGGCTTAGCAGCCGCCCTTCTTCTCCTTCTTCGGCGGCGCCGCGGCCGTCGCAGCACCCGCGGGTGCCGCGGCCTTCGAAGCGACGACGGCCTTCTGCTTTTCGGCGTCGGTCATCTTTGCCCACGCGTCGGCCGTGACATTGGCCGGCTTCTCCGGTTTCATCATGGCCGCCTTGTCCTTCGGCGGATCGGCGGCCAGGACACCGGCACTGGCGAATACGAGCGTGGAAGCCACAACGACAGCGAGCAACTTATTCATCGATTTCTCCAAAAATTGGTGTGGATGCCGAGCAACGCGCGACGCGGCGAAGTTGCCGGCTGTAACGACATTGGCTACAGCACGCAACGGCGCGCCCCCCGCAGGGATGCGAGGCGCGATTCTACGCCTTGCGCGAACCAAGGGGACGATCGCGATCCGGTCGCCGCGCAACGCGGCCTTTAGGCGATGCGCGGCCGCAGGCCGGCGAAGCGCGTCTCGAGCTTGCCCATGCCCCACCCGGCGAACGCGAGGAACGCAATGAACCCGAGCGTCCACCAGCCGGCACCAATGCCGGTCAGCGTCGGCAACGTCATCGCGCCCTGCGCCGTGTCCTTGATCCACGCGTCGATGCCGGGTGTCAGCTCGGCATACGCGAGCACGCCCCCGAGCATGCCCAGCGCGAACGCGTAGCCGTCCTTGCGTCCCGTCGCCATCGCGGCGATGGTGGTCCCCGGGCAGTAGCCGCCGATGATGAAGCCGGCGCCGAACACGAGGCCGCCAAGCGCCTGCGCGGCGAGGTTGGTCGGCTCGAGATAGAGTTCGCCAACGTCGAGCACTCCGGCGGCCGCCAGCACGGCGATACCGGTCATCGCGGTGACGATCGCCGTGAACATCACTTTCACGACCGCCATGTCGTACAGGTAGAACACCGACGTCAGTTTGCGCGCGCTGCCGAAGCCGGCACGCTCGAGGCAGAAACCGAAGCCGAAACCGAGGGCGACGGCGATCGCGAGATTCGCCACCATGGAGAAATCGTGGAACGAACTCAGCGGAAACATCACAGCCACTCCTTGCGCACGAAGTACGCGAGCGCATACGCCGACGCGAACACGGCGAGCATGAACACGAGACTGCCGACATTGAGGATCGAACCCCCGGTCAACGCCTGCCCGCTGGTGCAGCCCTTGGCGATCTTCGCGCCGTACGCGGCGATGAAGCCCCCGGCGCAAGCGAGTGCGAGCCGCTGCCCGTCGGTCACGCGCGGCCCGCGCTCGACGGTGAATTTGACGCGCTGTCCGGCGATGCCCGATGCGAGCGCGCCAACGAAGGCGCCCAGCAGCAGGAACAGCGTCCACGATTCCAGCGGCGCGCCGTCGTTCCAGTACTTGGCGTGCACAAGGCTCGTCGCCGCGTGCTCCGGCGACACGAGACCGGCAAGCCAGGCCGCGACGGCGCTGAAGGCACCGGTCGCCCCGAGGCCGCGACCGGTGATCATATAGGTCGCCAGCAGTACCAGCCCCAGCAGCACGCCGGTCAGATACGGATTCCAGTACGCGCGCGGCGCCGCGCGCGCATTGGCGTAGCTCGGCAGCCGGGTCTCGTTCAATGCCTGTGCCATGACCGATCCTCCATCGTGGGGCGGCCGCCCAAGCCTGCGGCCCTGCAATCCACTACCAAATCACCATATAGTTAACTATGGCACAGGAGGCCACACCGCCGCCACGCTAATCGGCTCGAGCTTGATCGCGGTCAACGCGCCATTGCGGCTGCGGCCGCAGCCGGCAGGCCCTGCCCGAACGGCGCCTTCAGCAGCACCGCCTGCCCTTCCTCGAGGATGAAGTAGCGAAACGCCTCGGCCGCCGGCGACAGCAGCTTCGCGCTCATGTTGACGACGTGCCAGCGGCGCATCAGCGGCAGCCCGTCGACTTCGAGCGTCTTGATGACGCCGGCCGTCAACTCGAGTCCCATCGTGTGAATCGACAGGATGCTCACACCCATGTCGGCCATCACCGCCTGCTTGATCGTCTCGTTGCTCGGCATCTCGACCATCATGACCGGTTGGATGCGTCGGTCTTTCAGAAAGATTTCCATCGATGCGCGCGTGCCGGAGCCGGGTTCGCGGACGAGGAACACCTCGTCGGACAGGAGCGCCGCCGGCACCTGCGACAAGCGCGCCAGCGGATGCTCCGGCGCGGCAATCATCACCAGCGGGTTCGCGGCAAACGCCTCGGCGCGCGCCGCGAGCTCGCGCGGCGGCGTTCCCATGATCGCCAGGTCGACCTCGTTGTTCTGCAACTGCCCGACCAGCGCCTGCCGGTTGCCCACTTCGAGCCGCAACTCGACCGCCGGGTGCTGGCGCCGGAACGCCGCCAGCAGCCTGGGCACAAAGTACTTCGCCGTGCTGACGATGCCGATGGTCAGGCGGCCGCTCTCCACGCCTTTCATGCGTGCCATGGCGTCGGCCCCGTCCTTGAGCGCCCCAAGCATCCGCCGCGCATGAACGAGAAAATATTCGCCCGGCGTGGTGAGCGCGATCTTGCGGCTGCGGCGATCGAATAACGGCAGCCCGACGCCGCTTTCCAGCTCCTTGACCTGCATCGAGACCGCCGGCTGCGTCAGATGCAGCTCGTCCGCCGCCCGCGCAAAACTCAAGTGCCGGGCGACGCATACGAAGACCTGCAGCTGGCGGAAGGTGACGTTTTTCATAAGCTTTTACTTATCTTTAACAAAACAATTATTGACTTTATCTGATTCAAACGCAGCCGTACAGTCGATCCGTATCCGATCCTTAAGACCAGGAGAGTCGAGATGAATGCACGCAACGAAGGCGCGATCGTCGATGCAAAAAAGCGCTACGCGCCCGGAGTTCTCAAGTACCGCCAAATGGGCTACTGGCAACCGGACTACGAGCCCCGGGAAACCGACGTCATCTGCGTTTTCCGCATCACGCCCCAGGAAGGCGTGGACGCCGAAGAGGCGGCGGCGGCGGTCGCGGGCGAATCCTCGACAGCCACGTGGACCGTCGTCTGGACCGACCTCCTGACGGCCTGCGACAGCTACCGCGCGAAGGCGTACCGCGTCGACACGGTGCCCAACACGGGCCCAGGCGCCGACACGGCCC